>NZ_JBVCWP010000010.1:0-37933 GCF_057460485.1 Boseongicola sp. | reverse complement strand
TCAGGTCGGGCTTGTTGGGTATCTGGACCTGAAAATAATGCCCTTCTCCGAACGCATTTGGCCTCGGGACAATTACACCTAACCTCTCGCGGGAGTGCACGTTTGAAAAGGGCGAAGTTAGGCTGCGGGCACTTGCTTGGTGTGCCAATGAGAAAGGACCGTTGTCGGATAAGCCCCAGTTGCACGGTGTGACGTCGCAACTTTTGTGCTGGTGACCCAAACATAAGTCGTCGTTGACTGAACAACCATCAGCTAAAGCTGGTGGGATCAACAGGAACAGTTGAAACTGTTCTTTTTTAAGAGAGCGCCTCCGGCGCAAGTTTGGATTTCTTTTCCGATTAGAAATCAGAGGGTTTAGACCGATGAGTGGATACTAAATCCCGGTATTTTGGCGGGATGCTCATCGAAACTGCGCCCCTCGGGTTCACCTTATAACTTTCAAATAGCGAGGGCGCACAAGGGTGCCGCATCAAGCCGCTCACACAAAGACTGTCACCGCCGGGGCAAAAGCTCAAAGAGGCGTAAATCGGCCATTTCCGGCCGTTGTAGAGCCGTATTTCGCAGAAGGCCGCTCGCGTGCCTAAGCCCGGGCAATACTCGCGCCTTATGGCAGACGGTCTATCAATTTTTCGCCCACGAAAAACCGGGACCGAATACATATCAATCCCAATTTATTTCCCAAAAGTATTATCGGTGAAAGGGAAGTGATGCCTCCGAATGAAAATGCTCGAACATTCCGGGCTCTCGTCGTTTCTGCAAAACGACTGCCGTGCATTCCTCGGGATCGGATGTTGCCGGTATTTCTGTCGAAAGGCCTGTGGTGCGCTGGGGAGGATTCGAACCCCCGGCCCCTTGATTCGTAGTCAAGTACTCTATCCAACTGAGCTACCAGCGCACGGGCTTGGCATCTAAAGCCGGATGAACGGCTTTGCAAGAGACAATCTTATTCTGCCGCCTGATCTTCGGTTACAATCGATTTTGGCAGCTCGATGATGAAAACCGTCCCGTCTTCTCCGGTCTTGTCCAGTCTCAAAGTACCACCATGACCGCGCACCAATTCGGCCGCAATTGCAAGGCCAAGACCAGCCCCTCCTTTGCGGGCGCCACCCTGAAAAGGGGTGAACAGATGTTCGCGCGCTTTCGCCGGCAGGCCCGGACCATTGTCACGCACCTCGATGGTCCAAAGTTGACTAGACTCTCCTGCACTCACCGTAATCACGCCGCCGCGCTTTGCCGTTTCCAACGCCTGACGGGCGTTGCGAATAAGGTTCGACAGGACACGATAAAGCTGTTCGGGGTCGGCCCGTACGATCAAACCCGAAGCGACATGTTCCTCGAAGCGAATATCGTCCGACGCCGCAAGTCGCTCGCCTTCCACCGCGTCATTGACGATTGCCGCTAATGCGATGCGATTCAATGCCGGGGGCGGTTCCTCGGCTTTTCCGAACGCAAGCGTGCTTTCGCACAAGTTCACCGCACGCCCGATTGACCCCATAAGCTTTGGCACCATGCGCGTCACCACCGGGTCTTCGCTCGACTCGATGCGGTCTGCAAAAAGCTGTGCGGTCGTCAGTATATTGCGTAGATCGTGACTAACTTTTGCCACTGCGCTACCCAGCGATGCCAGCCGCTCGCGCTGTCGCAGCAAGCTCGTCAGCTCAGTTTGCATGGATTTCAACGCATGTTCCGCGTCGCTTAGTTCGCGCACCGACGCGCTTGGCTGAATTATGCGTCGTGCGTCTTCGGGCGCAAAGGCGTAACTTTTCATGGCCTTCACCACGCCTTCGATCGGCTTCACCAGCAATTGCCTGACTGCAAAGAATAAAAGCGTCGCCGTGAAAATGGAAATCACGGCTGATAACAACAAAATCCGCAATCCATAGTCCAGCATCGCGGCGCGCAACGGCTCGGTCGGCATGGTGATCTCGATAAGTTGGCCTGCATCCCGCGTTGGATTACCGATTACCCTTACGACTTCGTATGTAGGGTTCCACAGCCGCTTCATCGCATCGATGATAAGCGTTCCCGCAGGCGCATCGCGCAGATCATAGGTCGCCGCAATCGGTGATGGCATATCAGACGCAAGCACCAGTTGCCGCACTTCATCTCTCCGCAGCACGACATTAAAAACACCTGCGTTCTCAAGAAGTTCCACTTCCAATTCCGCGTCGATCATATCATTGGCCAAAAGCGCAAGGGACGCTATTTGTGCACGCTCCAGGCGATTCATCATGTAATCTTCACGAAAACGCGCAATGGACGGCACGAAGATAAATATCTCCGCCAGCATCACGAACAAGATCGTGAGGGCTAGGAACCGTCCAGAAAGCGTATTCAGGAACATGCGACCTCAAAGCTGTGGGTGTTAGGGTAGATACTTCTGAACGAAACCAACGACCCGTTTAACTGTAGGATTATCAAAAAGTTTGGGAGAGAAATAGGCCCCTGCTGCACGCTTGTTGATTTCTCCAAATGTTGGATAGGGCGCTACCATTGCGGCGACAGCACTCATCTTCAATCGGTTTGCAATTGCAAGCGCCCAGACACCGATCAACTCACCGGCATGCGCGCCAACAATCGTGGCACCGACGGGTTTGCCCTTCACCACCATGACTTTGATGAAACCGGTTTTCTTACCCTCTGCAATGGCGCGGTCGTTTTCGTCGTAGTCAAAACGGGCTACTGTTAGGGCATGATTTCCGTGCGTCTTTCGGGCATCGGCTTCGGTCAGTCCGACCTGCGCCAATTCGGGATCAGTAAAAGTCACCCAAGGGATATGATCCGTACGCTGCTTCGACGGCAACCCAAACAACATCGAGCGGATTACGACACCGGCGTGATAGCCCGCAACATGGGTGAACTGAAGTCCCCCAGCCGCGTCGCCCACGGCATAGACCTTCTTGTTCGTCACAGACCTAAGGTCCGCTCCCACCTTGATCGCCCGGTCATGCGCGACATTTGCCTTATCAAGATCCAAATTGTCGATGTTCACTTTGCGCCCAACCGCCAAAAGAAGATGAGAACCAGTGAACGTGTCTTTCGGTGTTTTCACAGAAATGACGCCGCCAGCTTTGGAGATTTCCTCGGCCTGGGCCTCTTCAACAATTTCAACACCTTCCGCCCGCAAACTCTCAAGGACGATCGTCGCCGCTTCTGGGTCGTCTTTGCCCATTGCCTTTGCGCCTTCGATCACCGTCACTTTGGAACCCAGCCGGACATGCGCTTGCGCCATCTCCATACCGATGGGACCACCGCCAATAATAATCAGATGGTCGGGCTTTTCGCGCAGATCAAAGATGTTCTCGTTCGTGTAATACGCAACGTCCTTCATACCCGGGATGGGCGGCACAAACGGCCTTGACCCAGTGGCGATCACGATCCGCCGCGCCGTTATGATAGTCTCGCCTGCCTGCACTTCGCTCGGACTTATGAACCGGCCAAATTCGCGGATCACGTGCACGCCAAACCCTTCGAACCGCTCCTGACTATCGACGGGTTCGATTGTCTCGATCACTCTGCGGACATGGTCCTTGGCGGCGGCGTAATTCACGTCCGGCATTACCGGCGTCACACCGTATTTTTCACCAGACCGCATGGCATGGGCCTGCTTTCCGGCCGCGAGCAATGCTTTGGACGGCACACACCCATAGTTCAGGCAATCTCCACCCATTTTGTGGCCTTCAAGCATGACGACCCTTGCGCCCATCTGCGACGCACCAGCAGCGATGCTAAGACCGCCCGAACCTGCTCCGATGATCAGCACATCTGTCTTGATACGTTCCATGGCTCAAATGCCTTTCTTGCCGCGCATGGCCTTCAAAATGATGGGAAGTGTTGCAAGCGCACAAAGGCCAAGGATCGGCAGAAGAATGTGCGGTTCGAAGATGATGCCAAGGTTAGGCGTTTCACCGCGCGCGAATACCTCCCCCAACCCTGAACCGACTGATGTGTAGACGAGCGCACCGGGAATGATGCCAAGAAATGTCGTGATGACGAAACGGAGCAGCGGCACACCGACCAACGCAGGCACAAGATTGGCTACAAAGAACGGAACAGCAGGCACAAGGCGGATAAGGAAAAGCGCCTCCCACTGATTGTCGTCTATGGCGATCTTGATCTTTTTCACCGCGCCTCCTGAAGAGTCCATTTTTGCGGCAAGCTTTTCCCCAAGGCCCCAGCGAGCCGCCAGAAAAATGATCATCGCACCTACAGTCGCGCCCGTAATATTGAACAACGCACCGGGGAACGTGGCGAACAGGAAGCCGCCTGTTAGGGTCGCAATGGTTGCTCCGGGCAGCGAAAACGCCACGATCACGATGTACGCGAGAACGAATGCCAACACCGTGAGCACATAGTTCGCATCCCGAAAGGCGATAAGTTCGTCACGGTTTTGCGCAAGTGCATCAAAGCTAAGGTAGTCACGCAAGGTGAAAGCGCCGATGGCAGCAACCAAAAAGATCCCAAGCAGTGGCAATCTACGGGCAAAATCGCTTTTTTCGCGGAGGGGAGCGGTCATATCGGACATTCCAAAGGCTTTCGTTGGTGTTTGTTGTTGTGGCAGAAGATGTGGAGAGCCGGGGGAGATTGTCAGGTCGATCACGCCCGCTTGAAGTCGGGTGAGGCTTTGCCCTACTTTCCCGACCAAAGACCGCGGGAATGAAACATTTGCCGCATCAAATCGGCCCGATTGTTGCAATTCGGGGCCGCAGCGGCGTTGACTTGCCTGCACGATCCACTTAGAGACCGGGCTTCGAAGCACATCAGGGAGCGAATCCGTTCGGGATTTGCCCCATAAGACCCGGAGAATAGCGATGAAGCGCACATTTCAACCGTCAAACTTGGTCCGTAAGCGGCGCCACGGTTTCCGCGCGCGGATGGCAACAAAAGCGGGCCGTAAGATTCTGAACGCTCGCCGCGCCCGCGGGCGGAAATCGCTAAGCGCGTAATTCGTTGCGACATGACCTCGATACAACCGCCGCGGGCAACCGCTGGCGGTTTCGTCGTCTCGCAGAGTAACCCGACAATGTCCCTGCCCGGCCTGACTATCCTGACAAAACGCGCTGACTTTGTTGCAGCGTCGCGAGCGCGGCGCGTATCGCGTCCCGCCTTTACGGTTCAGATGCGCAAGTCGGAGAGGCCCGAGGGGATCCGTGTCGGGTTCACCTGTTCGAAAAAAGTCGGCAATGCCGTCGCGCGCAACCGGGCCAAGCGGCGCCTGCGTGAAGCAGCCCGGCTCGTTTTGGCAAAGCAAGGCAAATCCGGGTGCGACTATGTCCTGATCGGCAGACGCGATACGACCGCATCGCGCCCGTTCGACCAACTTTGCCATGACCTTGAAACGGCTTTAAAAGACCTGCACGCCACATGAGCCCGTTTGCGCATATCGTTGCCCTCCCAGTGCGTGCGTATCGGTTGGTCTTTAGTCCATGGGTCGGCTTCAATTGCCGATATCACCCGACCTGTTCCGCCTATGCGCTTGAGGCGCTCGATAAGCACGGTGCGCTGAAAGGGATGTGGCTGGCTACAAAGCGTATTGGGCGGTGTCACCCGTGGGGCGGGACCGGGATCGACAACGTTCCCCCTTAAGACAGCTACCTGCGCACCCAGGCGTAATTTGCGGGATAGAATTTCTGCTCGGACCACAACGAATGTAGCATCATCGCTTGGTCTGAAAAACTGTCCTCCATTGTATCGCAGCACCAAATACGATCCATGCGGAAATGCCGGAAACCACTTCGAAATTAACACGCGGCGGCGATCATAACGCACTCGAGGTGATAAATGACCGCCACCGGCCGACCGATGCGCGTGGTCTCGATTTCATCCCCGTTCCGGTAGGTCAGAGGCAATTTGCGTGCTTTACGGATCGCGGCTCTCGAGGAAGCGACCCAGACGCAGCCTTTCGTCGGATCATCAATCAGGCACCCCATGGCGCAACATGAAGGCGAGTTTCTTCGTCTTGAAATCCGTCGATCTTCTGATTGATCCGCAACGCCGCTCTTTTCAGAAAACTGTCCCCAGTTCGACCAACCATCCTCAGCCCGACACGAAGCGCCTCACCTGCCTCATGGTCGAAATTAAGCGGTGCAGATCGTAGCCGCGACGCATGATGTAGCCGACCCCTGCCTCCCCTTCGTTGGGAACACGCATCGCCTGAAGTGCCGCTATATCCCAATAAACTGGCGTTTGGACTCTTCAAATGGTTCGCTCAGCGCTTCGGCCGACAGCGGCCGTGGTGCCGCGCGCAACAGCTGAATGACTTCGAACATCCGGGAAGTACTTTGCATTGGCTTGCTGCTCTCTAGGCCTGTTTGTGACATGTTGCCAGACCATGCTGACAGCTGTATGTCAGCAGCAGTTTGGTTGGGTCTTCCGAGAGGCGGAGGGCCCCGATCACATACTATGATCACGCTGTGAGGATGGCGCACCGCCTTGGCCCTTGGGCGAAAAAGTCTACTCGCAGACGGAACGCAAACACCTCGCTATGCCTGCGTGTTACTCGCCGAGGATGGTTCTGACGTAGTCTTGCGTTTCTCTGAATGGCGGCACATCACCGTATTTCTCAACCGCCCCCGGACCGGCGTTATAGGCCGCCAAGGCAAGTCGCCATGTCCGGAAGCGCGCATATTGCTGCGCAAGATATCGCGCGCCACCTTCAAGGTTTTCGCTCGGGTCGTCCGGATTGACCCTGAGAGCGCGCGCGGTGTCAGGCATAAGTTGGGCAAGACCGCGCGCACCTTTCGGAGACACAGCCTTGATGTTCCACCGCGATTCCTGATCCACCAATCGCAAGAACAGGTTCTCCGGCACATTGTATCGGCGCGCCGCACCGCGCGCTTCTTTCAAAAGCGTGCCACGATATGCCCCGGAATAGGCCGGAACACCTGTGGATTCATCCGGTCGTAGCCTGCTAGAATGCGCGTATTGCTGCGCCGCGCGCCCATCAAGCACACGCAACTGGCGTTCAAACCCTGTCATTTTGTCAGATATGTCTGCCGCCGAGCCAGCACCCGCCAAAACGAGGCTAAACACAGCCGCACACCCCCCAAGAGCACGCAAAATCACTCACTCCATAAAAACACTCACCAACTCTAATTGTTTTTTCTTTAAAATTCCAGTCTGCTAACACTTCACGCCCTGTTAACCCTGAGAACCCATGTGTAATCTCGCGCCAACTTTTGAAGAGATTCGTCGGGAGGCAAAAATGGCAGGGTCGGTCAACAAAGTGATTATCGTGGGCAATCTGGGTCGCGACCCAGAAGTGCGCACCTTTCAGAACGGCGGAAAAGTCTGCAACTTGCGGATTGCCACATCAGACCGCTGGAAAGACAAAAGCTCGGGAGAGCAGCGCGAGCGCACGGAATGGCACTCGGTCGCGATTTTCTCCGAACCACTTGCCCGGACGGCCGAGCAATACTTGAAAAAGGGCTCCAAGGTTTACCTTGAGGGCCAGCTTGAGACCCGCAAATGGCAAGATCAGTCCGGTCAGGATCGCTATTCGACCGAGGTTGTTTTGCGTCCCTATAATTCGACAATGGTCATGCTGGACGGCCGCAGCGGTGGTGATGGTGGCGGTGGCTATGGCGATGACCGCGGCAGCGGCTACGACAGTGGATCAAGCTACAGCAGTGGCGGAGGTGGCGGTGGCAACCAGCCTGCTCCTGCCGGCGGTGATCTCGATGACGAGATCCCGTTCTGAACCAGCGATGAGTATTCCGGTTCGGCGTCTCAATGACGCCGATACCGAAGATGCCCTTTCGCTTTATGCTGAGCTGACGGCCGGTCCGACTGTTTTTGTCCCTGAAGATTTTGGGACCGTCCTTGGACAGGGCAGTGCAGAAGTGTTTGGGCGCAAATGGCCGATCGGATTGTGGCGATGTTCACCCTCCATGTGCTGGCGAACGTCACCTGGGGCGGTAGCCCCTATGCGCTTTAAGAAAACGTCGTCAATGCTGAAGCCCACCTTAGAAAAGGCATCGGCAAACAGGTGTTGGTAGCAGCGGTGGAGGCCGCTTAGGCCAATGGCTGCTTCAAGATCATGCTGTTGACAGGCCAAGGCCGAGGCGCGAAGGGCCTTTATGCCTCAGTCGGATTCGGTGACAACGCCAAATTCGGCATGATCCTGCGACGCCCTTAACGTCCTTTTAAGGCGTCTTGCAAAACGCTGTGAACGACACCGCGAGGAATATCACTTGTCACGAAGGCCTGCCCGATCCCACGCACCATGATATAGCGCAGCGCGCCATCTATCACTTTCTTGTCCTGCCCCATGAGATCAAGCAACCCATCAGCATCCGGCAAATCGCCCTGAATATCGCGGATATCTGTCTTCATTCCCATTTTCTTTAGGTGGTCGCGCACACGGCTTGGATCTTCTTGCGAACACAGCCCGGCTTGCGCCGAGACCTCAAATGCAAGCGCACAGCCTATTGCGACCCCTTCCCCATGCAAGAGCCGGTCGGAATATCCCGTCGCCGCTTCAAGCGCATGACAAAAAGTATGTCCCAAGTTCAAAAGTGCGCGATCCCCTTGTTCGGTCTCGTCACGCTCGACAATATCCGCCTTCATCTGCACCGAAACGCGGACGGCCTCAGCCCGCAAACCTGCGTCCCCCATGGCCATAGACAGCGCGTTTTTCTCGAGCCACTCAAAGAAGTTTGCGTTGCCCAGAAGCCCGTATTTCACCACCTCGCCGTACCCGGCAAGGAAATCGCGTGTCGACAAAGAATCCAGCAAGTCCACATCGGCCAAAACAAGCGAGGGTTGATGAAACGCACCCACAAGGTTCTTCCCATGTGACGTGTTAATCCCGGTTTTCCCGCCAACCGAACTGTCAACCTGAGCCAGAAGTGACGTCGGCACCTGCACAAACCGCAATCCGCGACGTGTCACAGCCGAGGCAAAGCCCACCAAATCGCCGATCACGCCACCGCCAAGCGCGATGACAACGTCGCGCCGCTCAAATCGCTCGCTCAACAGCCACTCAACAGCGCAAGTCAGTCCGTCCCAGTTTTTGGTCCCCTCGCCCGGTGGCAGCGAGAGAGAGGACATCGTTATCCCTTCCGCCGCAAGCCCTGCATGAAGTCCCGCAAGATGCAGCCCGGCAACCCTATCTTCTGTGATAACTGCAACGTGCTTTCGCTGTAAAAGCGGTGCAATCTCAGCCCCTGCTCGGCACAACAAATCCGTTCCAATCCGCACATCATAAGAACGGTCACCAAGCGGGACATGGACAGTTTGGATGGTCATAGAACCTCCTCAAGGATATCCGAGCGGGTTAACAGGACCTCGATCACTTTGTCCGTCATTTTCTCAATCGAGTAGCCTTCCTGCGCATCAACGACCAATTCTGCCTTCGAATACTCCGGCACGCGCGCGGCATATAGGGTTTCCAATGTGGCGCGCGGGTTGTCAGTCAGCAAAAGCGGACGCGTCGTTTTATGGCTGACGCGGCTCCACAAAAGATCAATATCAGCCCGCAGCCAAACAGCGATCCCATAATGAGAAATAGCCTCTCTGTTGGTCGATTGCAAAAACGCACCACCGCCCGTCGAAAGAACCCCGACCTGGGTCTCCAGAAGTCGCATGATCACCTGAGCCTCTTTTTCGCGAAAAAACGGCTCGTCGTAAGCCTCGAAAATCTCGGCGATCGCCATATTGGAGGCGGCTTCTATCTCGGCATCACTGTCCAGAAAAGGGACCGCCAATCGACGCGACAAAGCCGTGCCAATGGCAGACTTCCCCGACCCCATCATCCCCACAAGGGCGACAGTTTTTTTGAGCTGGAATGGCAAAACGGCAGCGTCCCGCTTATCTTTTGACTTCATTGGTGTGAATGGCGTGATCTTGCCGAAAAGACCAGTTATAAATGGCCATGAGAACCGTGTGCACGCGGCAGGGGGCCCGCCAAGGGTCAGAGGCAAAAGGGTAATTTGGATGCTCCGTTTATTGAAGCTCCTGTTCGTCCTGGTGGTGTTGATCGCCGTGACAGTCGTAGGATATGCCTATCTGGGCGATTTACGCCCGGGACAACAGGATGTGAGCGAACCAGTTGAACTGGACACGAACTAAATTTGCGGCACTTGTTTTGGTGCTGGCGACCGAACCACTCTCCGCGCAAGCGGCGCAAAGTGGCGCGGGAGAACCGCTATCGGCCATCGACTGGCTGTCTGATTCGGTGTCTTTTCCCCCGGCCGTTAAAGTCGTTCCGCCGATTGCACCGCCCGCATCTCCGGTGCCGACGGTGACCGTGTCGACGCTTGGCGCACCCGTGGCGGATGATGCAGGCCTTTTCCCTGCCGAAGACATCGGCCTTTCGGAGACTCTTTGGGGCTTAAGCTCGGCAAGTGACCTGGCCCGCGCTCTTCTTGCGGTCCCCGAGATCACGACCCCGACACTGCGAGCCTATTTCGCGTCGCTCATTCAAGCGGATTTCAACCCGCCAGTCGACGCTGCCGTCGACAACAGCCTTTTCCTGGCCCGACTTGATACGCTTCTCGCACTCGCAAAACTCGATGAGGCCGAGGCCCTGATCGAAGCCGCCGGCCCACCGGAGCCTCAACGATTTCGAAGATCGTTCGATATCGCATTGCTAAAGGGAACCGAGGCCGGCGCCTGCCAGATCATCTCGACGAACCAGGATATTTCGCCGACATTCCCGACCCGTATTTTTTGCCTTGCCAGAAACGGTGAATGGGACGTAGCCGCATTGACCCTTGGCACAGCAGAAGCGCTAGGCATCTTGTCCAACACTGAAGACCAGCTTCTTCTCCATTTTCTCGATCCTGATCTGTTCGAGGGCGAAAAGCTTCTGCCTCGACCCGCCTCGATCTCGCCTCTGCTGTTTCGCTTGTATGAAGCTATCGGCGAGCGGCCTCAGACAGACGCTCTTCCGATGGCTTTCGGCGTCGCCGATCTGTCCGAAACCGTAGGCTGGCGCATCCGATTGCGCGCCGCCGAAAGGCTGACCGCAGCGGGCGCGCTTTCGGCTGAAGGGCTTCTCGGCGTCATGTCAGACCGACGGCCTTCCGCCTCTGGTGGTATCTGGAGCAGGGTCGCCGCCATTCAGGCTGTCCGCGCGGCCTTAGTCGACGGGAATGCGGCAGAGATTAGTCGAACGCTGCCGCCCGCCTGGGATGCGGCAGTTTCTGTCGGCTACCACGCCGCTTTGGCCCCATGGATCGCCGAGCATATTCAGACAGTCACGCTACAGCGGCGCGCCCACCATACGGCGTTTGAGATCGCCTTGTTCAGCAACAATATTGATATGGCCCGCCAATACGCCGGATCGTCCGCAGACGACCAAACGCTTCTCGCCATATTAACGAATTCGCCCTTTGAAATCAGGAATGCAGCACCGCTTGCGATCGCTGTTCGCCGAAGTCTGTCGGGCCTTGCGCCAAGCGAGAGCTACCGCATGCTGGTCCGCGAAAATCGGCGCGGCGAAGCGCTTTTGAAAGCCATCGCTGTTCTTGCTGAAGGGATGGACGCTGACCCGAATGCCATCGCCGACGCGCTTTCCCTTCTGATGTCATTTGATCTGGATATCCTTGCACGACGCATTTCGGCCGAATTACTCTTGGAAGATAGTCAGATATGAGCGATGCGCGCCTCATCTCGACTTTCTTGGAAGCGCAAGCAGCCGAACTTGATGCAGCCGTGAACACGCAGCTCGCCTATGCGCGCGATCTGAATGACTTCAGCGGCTGGTGCACGGTGCACAAAATGGGTCTGATGGAGGCCACGCAAACCGATATTGAAAGCTATCTCGTTGATCTTGAAGCCTCTGGCCTTGCGCAATCCACACGCGCGCGCCGTCTTTCTGCGATCCGTCAGTTGTATCGGTTTTCCTTTGAGGAAGGCTGGCGCGCAGACAACCCGGCTTTGCGTATTTCTGGGCCAAAGCGTCGCAAACTTTTGCCGAAAACCCTGACAGAAGCCGAGGTCGACGCTTTGCTTTCAGCCTCGCGCGACAGCGGCCGCGCCGGCGATCGCTTGCGCAACACCTGCCTGATGGAGCTCCTTTACGCGACCGGCATGCGCGTCAGTGAATTGGTCTCGCTTCCCGTGTCGGCCGCGCGCGGAAATCCACAGATGCTTCTGGTGCGTGGGAAAGGCGGAAAAGAGCGCATGGTCCCATTGTCGCCACCGGCACAAGGCGCTCTCGTCAAGTGGCTCAAAAGATGGGATGAGACCGAGGAAACCGCGCGCATAGCAAAGGCGGCCACACCCTCGAAGTTCCTCTTCCCGTCGCGCAGCAAAGCGGGCCATCTGACCCGGCACCGGTTCTACCTGATGATCAAGGAATTTGCGGTCGCAGCGGGAGTGTCTCCTGCAAACGTCACGCCGCACACGCTTCGACATGCCTTCGCGACGCACCTTTTGGCGCATGGAGCCGACCTGAGAGTCATCCAGACGTTGCTGGGCCATGCCGATGTCGGAACCACCGAGATTTATACGCATGTTCTTGAGGAGCGACTGCGTGATCTGGTGCTCGAACACCATCCAATGGCGCAAGACTAGCCCGCCCTAGCGTCGCAATTCGTCTGGCAGGATGTCCTCGCTTGGCCAAAGCCCTATTTGCAAAGCGACGTCATAGCCCTGCACCAGCCCCGCCCCCTGCATCGCGTTTATGGCGGCATGCACATCGTAAGAAAGCCGCTCAAACGTCACGTCCCCCCGATCCAGAACAGCAAACCGTGTCTCAGGTCGGCCATCATGCGGTGGCATTCCGACCGCACCCGCATTGATCCAACTGTAGTCTCCAAGCCGTCTTTGAAAAGCGATACCCGAGTGCCCCGCAACGATGCCGTCAATCTGCCCGGTTAGGGCCTCCAGGGCATTAATCTCGTCCTCGAAGTCCTCTGCCGCAGTTGAGGGCCAAAGAAAACGGTTGTTTGCAGTCGCACCACCATGAAGAACCGCGTAGCGCCGTTCGCCTTGTTGAAAAATCCCGATATCAGGCAGGGCCGCCATCCATGCCCTGTCGTTTGGGCCTATCTGGGCCGCCGCATGGGGGTACCAGCCGCGCGAAAGCATCTCACATGTGCTGCCTGGACCGAAACCGCAGCCACAATCGCTTGCCGCATCCGCAATCTGACGCTCGCAATTCCCGGCAACCAAAGGCCAGCCGCTCTGGCGCACCAAGGCAACCGAAGCCGATGCATCTGCACAATACGCAACCACATCACCGGTACAGATCGCCGGGCGATCACCGATGGCCTTGATCAATGCTTCCAAGGCCTGAAAATTAGAATAAACGCCCCCAAAAAGGACCAAAGGACCATCAAACCGGCCAAAATCCTGAACCTTCATTGCCACATATCCTATGAATGTTCCCTTGAACGACTGGACCTCAGCCCCCATAACACATCAAACTTATCCTTTGTCATGACCTATGGACCCCTCTTCACAAATGCTTGATGCCGCCTTCTGGATCACCGTCGGTTCGATCCTGGCTCTTTTGATCCTTTCGGGATTTTTCTCGGGATCGGAAACCGCCCTTACAGCCGCGTCCCGTGGCAAGTTGAAATCGAAGGCCGAGAAAGGCTCAAAAGGGGCCGAACGCGCGCTGCACATCACCGAAGACAGCGAACGACTGATCGGCGCGGTTCTTCTGGGAAATAACCTGGTCAACATCTTGGCCGCATCGCTGGCCACAGCGCTTTTTACCCGGCTTTTCGGCGAAAGCGGCGTGGTCTTTGCAACGCTTGTCATGACAGCCCTTGTTTTGATCTTCGCCGAGGTTCTGCCGAAAACCTACGCCATTTCAGACCCCGAACGCGCGGCATCGGCCGTTGCCGCGCCCATTCAGGTGCTTGTCACAATTTTTGCACCAGTGGTTAACTTTGTGCGGCTTATCGTGCGCGGCGTCTTGCTTTTGTTTTGCGTGCGGATTGATCCCGACAGTCGCATCATGTCGATGCGCGAAGAAATCGCCGGAGCTTTGCAGCTTGGCCATTCCGAAGGGGTCGTCGAAAAAGAAGACCGCGACCGCATTCTAGGGGCTTTGGATCTCGCGGACCGCACAGTCGAAGAAATCATGCTGCATCGCAGTCAGATCGAAATGATCGACGCCGATTTGCCGCCCGCTCAGGTTCTTGAGCTATGTCTTGCCTCGGCTCACACCCGCCTGCCCGTTTTCCGCGGCCAAAAAGAAAATATCGTTGGCGTCATCCACTCAAAGGATCTCCTGCGCGCGATGTTTGTCCGTCGCGCTGAACAGTCCGATGTAGAAGGCCCCTTTGAGGGCTTTGACATCCTCGACGTTGCTATGAAGCCCTACTTCGTACCTGAAACGACAACACTTGATGAGCAAATGCGGCAGTTCCTGCGGCGGTCGACACACTTTGCTTTGGTTGTTGACGAATACGGGGCGTTGGAAGGCCTGATCACTCTGGAAGACATCCTGGAGGAGATCGTCGGCGAGATTACCGATGAATTCGACATCGGCGAGGACTCGCCACTGCGCCGCACAGATGCCGGAGACGTCATCGTCGACGGCGCCATGACCATCCGCGACCTGAACCGCGCAACAGACTGGAGCCTGCCCGACGAGGAAGCCAATACTATCGCGGGCCTTGTGATCCACGAGGCGCAATCCATCCCGTCCAAGGGGCAGACTTTTTCGTTTCATGGGTTCCGATTTGAAATCCTTGATCGACAGGACAACCGCATCACACGGCTAAAAATCCGCCAGCTGATCTGATCACGTGTCTTTTTCGAAGATGATGATCACATCACCGATGTCGACGCCAAAACGCTTCACATAAGCGCGGTTCAACAGACGATCATCGGACAAAAGCCACATCCAGTCGTCAAATGTCACTTTGATTGTTTCGACCGATCCGTCAGCCGATGGCACTGGCAAATCAATGGTGTACCGCCAGTTGAACGTATCGCCCCGTTCGATGCCGGTGGCGACCCCCTCGACACCCGGAGCCGTTCCCTGCCAGCGGTCTTCGCCTGTCTTCTCAAGCGTCCAGACCCGCCGTTCGGTCGCGCCATCCTCATAGACAAAGTCTTCTACAAGTTTCAGCGTCTCTCCGTCATACGTGCCGGTGATCGTTACATCAAATCTGCGACGGACAGTTCCAAACACATCCTGAAACTGACCGCGCGCGACGCTTGTGCCGACAAAGAAGGTTTCCAGATCAAGTTTCCTGTCACTAAGAACGACGTCCCCGCCCCCAGGCTTGCCCGTGCAAGCCGCCAGTGCGACGAAAGATAAAACAATGATGAGAGTGCGCATTCTAGACTCCTTCGTTCTTTTACGCAGCAGGTCGCGAACCGGATGCAGGCGCGCTTTCCCGAAGTCCCGAAAACCCCCACCCGGCATTCACAAGTAATATATTCTGGGGTGCTCTACAAACCTCTGCCTTGGCCGGCCCGGAGCATGTTGTGCGATCAGTTGACATAAAAGCGAACAGTTTCCGGGCGCGCAAACTATTATTCTGGAGCGCATGATGATGGTCCGGGGGCGGTTTGGACTTACAAATCAGCCTATGGCAAGGCTCCACGAAGCGATAATGAACTCGCTGACCAGGTCACATCACCCCTCGAAACGGGCAGATAGTTGCGTGCTATCAACCAAAGGTCTCAACTCATACCGGCGAGATCACTGGTCTTGAGGCGCTAGCACGCAGAGACCACCCGACGCCTGGTCTTATCTCTCCTGCGTCACTTTTAGGGTTGATTGAGCAACTTGGACTGTCGCAACGCATTGCAGAAGTCGTACCGAGCCACGCGTTGAGCCCCCTCCGCACATGGGTGCCATGCCGATTTTAACATCCCTTCGGTATCCGTCAATTCCTCAACCGATGAACTCCACAACCCTCGCCTTCCCGGGTTTTGCAATGGGAACTTGATCGCTTTGGTCTCATGCCAGATGGTCTACCGATCGTGGTCTTGGAAAACGGTATCGCCAAGTCGCAAGAGGACATCATTTCCCGCAACCTTCGGGCGACGGCGGCAATGGGATGCCTGAGTGACCACGACGATTTCGGGGCCAGTTACACAAGCATCCTGAATATTCGGAAATTCTCGGTGTCGCGCCTGAAAATCGACCGACAGCTCATTTCCCGTGTCGACGCGGATGCAGATCACCGCACTCTGGTCTCGGCCTTGCTTGCGATGTCCGAGCAATTAGGCATTGAACCCCTTGCAGCAGGTGTTGGAACTCCCGAGGAGCATACGCTCCTCGCCCAATTCGGTTGCGCCCATATTCAGGGCTTCAATCTTGCCCGTCTCCTGCCGCGTGATTATAGTGTGGCATGGATGGGGGATTGTCGTCTGGGTCTGCCTTGACAGCCCCCTGTGCCACTTCCATCCGCCAAAACCGTGGGTTCATAGTTGCTCACGATGCGCCACAATCCCAGCCTCAGCCCAATTGATCCTCACAAGAAGACAGCAACTGCACGCTTTCGTGACCGAAAACGCTTGACCTTTGGGCCGCCGGACGGTTGAACCACCTCCAATCCAAAACCCCAGGTGGCACTCAATGGACGACCAGAACAGGAACCTTCTGCTGGCTATGGTGTTGAGTACAGCCGTACTCTTCGCCTGGTTTATTCTATTTCCGCCCCCGGACGCGGTTGAACCGAATGCGGTTACGCAAAACGGTGTGGTTGTCCTTCCCGAAGCCGAGTCTGCAACGGGCGCACCGACGAGTGCCGACGGCGGAGCAGCGGCACCGGACGCGATACAAACCACAACGGCAAACGCGCCGCGCCTCGACATCGAAACCGAAAGCCTCACCGGGTCCATCTCATTGGCTGGTGGTCGTATCGACACGCTTTTCCTGAACGATTACGAAGAAGAACTCAGCGGGACGGATAAGGTCGAGTTGCTCGCGCCAATCGGTACCGAACAACCCTATTACACCGTGTTTGGGTGGGCGCCGGGAGGCAGCCTCAGCGGGGATGACGTTCCAGGCCCGGACACCATATGGTCTGCTGAAAGTGGCACAAAACTGACCGCAAACACCCCAATCGTTTTGCGCTGGGACAGCCCCGCTGGCCTTATCTTCCGCCGCACAATTTCGATTGATGAAAAGTTCATGTTCACGGTGGCGCAAGCCGTCGAAAACCCGACAGAGAACGCAATTCGAGTGGCACCATACGGGATTGTAGCCCGCCATGGCGAGCCCCAAGACCTTATGGGCTTCTTCATCCTGCACGAAGGCGCGATCCAGATGGTTGATGGCGTCCTAAGCGAGATCGACTACGACGACATCCTCGGCGAGACCTCCGAAGCCCAGATCACAGAAAGTGGCTATGTCGGGTTCACAGACCACTTTTGGATGACCGCGCTGATCCCAGAGGAAAATACGCCTCACACGTCCCGCATACAATACGTCGCCGGTTCGGACGTCTACCAGGCTTTGACCGTATATCCCACGATCGACGTCGCTGCGGGAACCTCGCGCGAAACGACGACGCGCGTCTTTGCTGGCGCAAAGGAATGGGACACCATCCGCAATTACGAGGCGGGTCGCAACGTCATTGGCCTCCGCGATTCCGTGTCGTACTTTTTCGGGTTTTCTGATCAAACCGGCATCGACGGTTTTGTCGAATCAATCGACTGGGGTTTGTTTCAATTCCTGACAAAGCCAATCTTCTTCATTCTCCATGAACTGAACTTGGTCATCGGAAACATGGGCCTATCTATTATTGCCCTGACCCTCCTCATAAAAGGGATTCTGTTCCCGCTGGCGCGGAAGTCCTACATCTCCATGGCGAAGATGAAAGAGCTCCAGCCAGAGATGGAGAAAATCAAAGAGCGCACAGGCGATGACCGCCAAAAGCTTCAGACCGAGATGATGGGTCTCTACAAAAAGGAAAAGGTAAATCCGGCGTCCGGCTGTCTGCCCATTCTTCTCCAAATCCCGATCTTCTTCTCGCTGTACAAGGTGATCTTCGTCACCATTGAACTTCGGCACGCGCCTTTCTTCGGGCCATTCCAAGATCTGAGCGCTCCCGATCCGACTTCATTCTTCAACGCATTCGGCCTGCTGCCCTTCGCGGCACCGGATGCCGGAAGTATTCTGGCCCTGATCTTCATCGGCATCTTGCCGCTCTTGCTGGGCATTTCAATGTTCCTCCAGCAAAAGCTCAACCCCGCCCCGACGGACGCAACACAGGCAATGATCTTTGCCTGGATGCCTTGGGTTTTCATGTTCATGCTTGGCAGTTTCGCCAGTGGCCTTGTCGTCTACTGGATCGCGAACAACACCATCACGTTCGTGCAGCAGTACACCATCATGCGTATGCACGGCTATAAGCCAGACATTTGGGGCAACATTCGCTCGGGGCCAAAGGCGACCGACAAGCCAGACGCCCCTAAAAAAGACAGCGCGCCGTCCAAGAAGCCGGGCCCGAAGTCAAAAAAATGACGCCCACCGTCAACCAGATCTTGCGCCACCCGCTGAAATCTATCGGCCGGGAATCACTCGCAGAAGTAGAATTAAGCGCTGGCAAATGGCTGCCCTTCGATCGCAAATGGGCCGTTGCGCACAGGCGCTCGAAGCTGGACGGTGGCTGGGCAAAAAAGGTCAATTTTCTAAGGGGAGTCGCCGCCCCGTCTTTGATGGCGATCGAGACAACACTCGATACCACAACCAAGTCTTTGACGGTGTCACATCCTGCGCTGGATCAAATCACTATCAGCCCGGACACCTCTGAAGGCGAAGCCGCGCTTTTGGAGTGGCTCTATGATCTTTGGCCCATCGACCTTCCGTCACCGACCCACATTTACAGGGCCTCCAACGCGCACCTGACGGATGTGCCGGACCCTTGGATTTCGATCAATTCCACAGCGTCTCTGAAGGCACTATCTCACCGTGCCGGCACCGACTTGTCTCCACATAGGTTCCGTGGAAATATTTGGATTGACGGGCTTGCTGCCTGGGATGAAGCCAAATGGATAGGCAAGCGCATTCGGGTCGGAGACGCCGTCCTTGAAGTCAAACAGCAGATCACACGCTGCAAGGCAACTATGGCAAACCCGGACACCGGTCATCGCGACGTGGATGTGCTTGGGACTTTGAATGACCTTGGTCACCAGGAGTTCGGTGTCTACGCCGCAGTTGTCGAGAATGGCCACGTCGCCCTTAAAGCGCCCGTCGAGGTTCTATGATGAAAATGCAATTTCCCCTCGCAGCCTTTGAGCCCTCCGAACTGGAAATGGGACGAAGGCTCTTTGCCGGAGAAACCAATTTTCTCAAAGGCGTCGTCGCAATGGATGGCTTGCCACCGGCGGATCGGCTTGAAGTCTGTTTTGCGGGGCGCTCGAATGTTGGAAAATCCAGCTTGATCAATTCTCTAACGGGGCGAAGAGGCCTTGCACGCGCCTCCAACACGCCCGGCCGCACCCAGGAGATCAACTTCTTCACCCTCGGTGAAGAACGCTATCTGGTCGACTTGCCAGGGTATGGATTCGCAAACGCACCCGTCAAAGTCGTCGAGAAATGGCAGCGCCTGTTGAAGGCCTATCTCGCGGGCCGCCCAAACCTGCGCCGCGCTTTCGTGCTGATCGATGCGCGCCATGGCGTCAAATCGGTCGACGAAGAAATTCTGGCACAGCTCGACACCACTGCCGTGACCTTCCAAGCCGTGTTGACGAAGGCCGACAAAGTCAAAGCTCACGACCGCGAAAAAGTGTTGGAACAGGTCCGCGCCGCACTTTCAAAACACGCGGCAGCTTTCCCTGAGATTGTGCTGACCTCGTCTGAAAAGGGCGACGGGATAGACACGCTTCGCGCGATCATTGCCACGCTGGCTTGAGCCTGCCTCCACAAAGCTCTAACCAAGCGGCAAGAGGACATATATGAGACCCCGCGATATGAACCGCGACTGGATCGCAACCGCCAGCACCTTAAGTCAAGCGCTGCCATATCTGCAGCGCTATGAAGGTGCGACCATCGTCATCAAATTCGGCGGACACGCCATGGTCGACGATGACGCCATGGATGGCTTTGCGCGAGACATCGTCCTCATGCGTCAGGTCGGCGTGAACCCGATTGTGGTCCACGGCGGCGGCCCGATGATCAACGAAATGCTTGGGCGACTGAATATTCAGTCTGAGTTCGTGAATGGCAAACGTGTGACCGACGCAGCAACCGTTGAAGTTGTCGAAGCGGTCTTATCCGGTCTTGTAAACAAGCGGATCGTGCAAGCGATCAACAGTCAGGGCGGACGGGCAGTTGGCTTGTCCGGCAAAGACTCCAATTTGATGATCTGCGATCAAACAGATGTCGACCTCGGCTTCGTGGGAACGCCCGCTGATTTGGACCCCACTATTCTGCGCACACTTACGGATGCCGAGAATATCCCCGTCATTGCGCCCATCGGTGCAGGCCGCAACGGCGAGACCTTCAACGTCAATGGCGACACGGCCGCGGGCGCAATCGCCGCAAGTCTCGCTGCGGATCGCCTTCTGTTGTTGACCGACGTCGAGGGCGTCAAAGACCGGGATGGTCAGGTCCTCACCGAAATAACGCCGCCGCAAATTCGCGCGCTGACGGCTGACGGGACAATCTCTGGCGGTATGATCCCCAAAACCGAAACCGCGCTTGCTGCCATCGAAGGCGGCGTACGGGCTGTCGTCATTCTTGATGGGCGTGCGCCAAATGCGTGTTTGCTCGAACTATTCACGGATCACGGCGCAGGCAGCCTTATTCGCCCGGCGCGATGACGCTCGCAATGATTGCAGCGCGCGCAGGCGTGGATTACCTCGACGTATTCGGCGCCTTTCACACCACAAAAGCAGACAAACTCGATGCGAAAACGGTCGTTCTTCTAGGACCCCAGGAACCGGGGTTTTGGCCATATTTCAACCGATCACCCGAATACCTCGATAGGGCGAACGATCCGCTGGACCGCTGGTCAAAACGCGTCATCACGAAGGCCGCAATGGATTTAGGCGCAGAGCCTCGCTTCCCGTTCGGCGACCCGGTTCAGCCCTTTCTATCCTGGGCCGTCCGATCGGGTCGCGCGTGGTCCTCCCCGGTTCATCTGCTTGTCCATGACACCGCAGGTCTCTGGGTCTCTTTTCGCGGCGCAATCCTCGTGCCTGAATTGCTTGACCTCCCCGCACCGTCGGCCTGCCCATGCCATACCTGCATCGTGAAGCCATGCCTTTCTGCCTGCCCCGCACAGGCACTCACGGTGCAGGGCTACGGCTTAACCGCTTGCCACAGCTATTTGGACACGTCGCCGGGGCAACACTGCATGGAAACTGGCTGCCAGGTACGCAGCACTTGCCCTCAAAGCCAAAAGTATCACAGGATAGAAGCACAAAACGCTTTTCATATGGACCAGTTCCACCCATGCCGCTGACCCTGATCCTGACACGTCATGCGAAATCAAGCTGGGGCGACCCCAAGCTTGACGACTTCGATCGTACCCTGAATGAACGCGGACGCCGCTCGGCGGATGTGATTGGCGCATGGTTGACGGCACATGGATACCTGCCAGATCTTGTGCTCGTTTCCGGGGCCCGTCGCACAGTCGAAACCTGGAGCCGAATGGCCCACCATTTCCCCGAAACCGCGACGATGGAAAGCAATCCAGCGCTCTATCTTGCAAGCGCGCAGACGATTTTAGGTGTCTTGCGCACACAAACAGCCCCGACATGCATGATCGTCTGCCACAATCCCGGCATCGCAGACTTCGCCAGACGAATAGTCGCCAAACCGCCGCCCCATCCCCGCTTCAACGACTATCCAACCGGCGCGACGTCCATCATACGATTTGAGGCCACAGACTGGAGCGCGATTGAGTGGGCGACTGGCACGGTAGAAGACGTGATTGTCCCTAGGGATTTGATCGACTGAAACGAGAGAGACCGGACACAAAAGGTCCAGTCTCTCCGATCAGTGGAACGCCGGTGCGCAATCAGTGTCCGAGAATTTGGCTCAGGAACAGTTTGGTACGATCCGACTTCGGAGTAAGGAAGAACGCTTCCGGCTCGTTTTGTTCAACGATCTGACCCTCATCCATAAAGATAACCCGGTTCGCAACCTGACGGGCAAAGCCCATCTCGTGCGTCACACACAGCATCGTCATACCTTCTTCGGCAAGCTCGATCATCGTATCAAGCACTTCCTTGATCATTTCAGGGTCAAGCGCCGACGTCGGTTCGTCAAACAGCATGATACGCGGCTTCATACAGAGCGAGCGGGCAATCGCCACTCGCTGCTGCTGACCACCCGACAACTGACCGGGGTACTTATCAGCCTGATCAGGGATTTTCACCTTCTCAAGGTAGTGCATCGCCACTTCTTCGGCTTCTTTCTTGGGCGTTTTACGCACCCAGATCGGGGCCAGCGTCAGATTCTCAAGGATCGTAAGGTGCGGGAACAGGTTGAAGTGCTGAAAGCACATCCCTACTTCTGAGCGGATCTTGTCGATGTTTTTAAGGTCCGATGACAAAAGCGTGCCATCAACCTCGATCGACCCCGCCTGATGCTCTTCCAATGCGTTAATGCACCGGATCAGCGTCGACTTGCCGGAACCAGACGGGCCACAGATAACAATCCGCTCGCCCCGCTGGACCGTCAGATCAATGTCACGCAGCACGTGGAACGTACCATACCACTTGTTCATGTTATGGATGGTGATTGCCACTTCATCCGAAACTTGCAATTTTGCGGCTTCAGCCATGTTCGCGCTCCTTACCGGTGATCTGTTTGCAGCTGGCGTTCAAGCCACTGCGAATATTGCGAGATGGAATAGCAAACGACGAAGAACAGCAGCGCTGCAAAGCCGTAGACTTCCCAGTAGATGCTGATCCAATCAGTCGATTGCTGGATCGGACCACGGATCATGCCGACGATATCGAACATCGAAATGACCGACACAAGCGTCGTGTCCTTGAACAAACCCACCGCCACGTTGACGATACCCGGGATCGAGATCTTCAACGCCTGAGGCAGGATGATCAGGCGCGTGGCCTGCACATAGTTCAGGCCCAGACTGTTGGCCGCCTCGTATTGACCCTTCGGCAAAGCCGCAAGCCCGCCCCGGATCACCTCAGCAATATAGGCCGAAGAGAACATCGTGATCATGATGATCACACGCAGGATCAAATCGAAGCTCGTTTCCGGAGGCAAGAAATAGGCCAGCATCACATTCGCCACAAACAAAAGCGTGATAAGCGGCACGCCCCGGACGAATTCGATGAAGACCACGCAGACGCCCTTAATCAGCGGCATATGCGACTGCCGCCCAAGCGCCAGCACAATGCCCAGAGGCACAGAGAGCGTCACACAGACCGTTCCAAGGATCATACACAGCATGAACCCACCCATGTCCCGCGAAGGCACGGCCTGAAGCTCCAGTGGAATAATGCTATTAAAAGCGCCGGATACCGGACCAAGCAGATAGGCAAGCATGATATAGATCGCGAACAGCGCCGTCACGATTGTTACCAACCCACCGTCTTCGGCACTTTGGTAAATCGCATAGCCCACGAAGATGCCCATTGGGATAACACAGACATAGGTGAAAATACCCGCGGCCCAGAACACGGCATAGGGAATGACACTTAGACCGGAGCCACCAATATTGCTTGCAATAAAGACCAGCTCGGCCGCCCCTTTGAACAATAGCCAAGCAAGCCCAAGACCGAACAAAAGACCAACAACTCCCGCAAGTATCTGACGCATGTTGACGGCCATGCCCTCAACCAAACGAAACACAAGGCCCGTGGCAACAATCGATCCAGCGACCAAGACGGGAAGCCAAAGTGTGCCGCCCCAGATCAGCCAATACGCAAGGAATGGATAGATCGCCGTCAAGATCAGCATCTTCCGGGGAAATATCTTGCCAAACAACGCAGGTGCTGCCGCCACAAGTAGCAACAAGAATGCAACGAGCGGACGCCAGTATGCATCTTGCGGATATTTGAACCCAAAAACCAAATGGTCCCAGCGATCCACAAGAACTGCAAAACAAGCGCCTGTCTTGCCTGCCAGGATGTCTCGGCATTCACGGATCGAGTCTGCCTCCCACACACCATTGTAGAACCACGGTGCGGCGCCAGAAACGATGCTAATAACAAAATAAAGCGCAATCAGTGTCAGAATGGTATTGAACCACCCCGAGAACAGATTCTCACGGATCCATTTTATCGCTCCCGTCTCGCGCGTTGGCGGCGGCGAGGGTGGAATTTCTGACGTCCGCACAAAGGCGACGTTTTGAGCAGGTGTGTCACTCATATCAACGCTCCTGAAGCTTCATGCGGTTGTTGAAGATGTTCATGAAGAACGAGATCAACAGCGACACAGTGAGATAGAACAACATCAGCAATAAGATGGTTTCAATCGCGCGACCCGTCTGCAAAAGGGTGATCCCTCCAAGCGTACCGGTGACATCCATATACCCCACGGCAATCGCAAGCGACGAGTTCTTGGTGATGTTCAAGTATTGCGAAATCAACGGCGGAATGATGACCCGGAGCGCCTGTGGAAGAACCACAAGGCTCATGATCTGGTTCGGCCGAAGCCCAAGCGCGCCCGCGGCTTCTGTCTGACCCTTCGAGATCGCAAGGATGCCCGCGCGGACGTTTTCCGCAATAAAGGCCCCGGTATAGATCGCCAGAGCGAACCAAAGCGCGATGAGCGAGCCAAGGATCGTGATGCCACCACGGAAGTTGAATCCCTTAAGTTCAGGATACGACAGCGTGATCGGATTTCCGAGGATCAGTTGAACCAGGATGACCGGAACAAAGAACAAGGCGATCGACGGCCACAAAACCGGAACCATCTTGCCGTGGTCGAAAAGCTGTTTTCGCGAATAGCGCCGATACGCGAAAATCCCGACAATCGAGGCAAGCAAGACCGCAACGACGATCATCGACCCGTCGCCCCAAATCGGCTTGGGCAGGTAGACACCCCGGTTTGTCACAGCGATCGTGTCAAAAAACATCATTGACGCGGTGGCGTCGTCGCCTCTGAAATCGCGCGGTGACGGTGCCACATTGATCATGATCGAGAAGATAATCAGGATCCAGATAAGCACTGGCACATTGCGGAAGATCTCGACGTAGACCGCCATGATCTTGCTGACGATCCAGTTGTTCGACAATCGCAGCACGCCCGCGACCACGCCAAAGATAGTGGCGGTGATGCAAGCGAGGAACGCGACGAGCAGGGTATTAAGAAGACCAACAACAGCTGCACGCCCGTGACTGGACTGGCTGTCATAGTCGATAAGACGCTGGTTAATATCGTATCCAGAAGGCTCGCCCAAAAAGGCGTAGGAGATATTAAGGCCGGCAGCCGTCAAGTTCCGCACCAGATTTCCGCCGACGAACGCCATAAAGGCGATGATGGCGATAAGTGCGATGAACTGAAAAGTTAGGGATCTATAACGCGAGTCGTTCAAAAGCATTGAAAGCTTGAATGACCCGGTCGAGGCCGTGACCGGCCGGTCGGCAAGTGTCGTCATGAGTGACGTTCCCCGTCGAATTGGCGCTTATTTTCGCACTCTTGTTGGTGCATGCGCGGTCCAATGTCTGGCCTTACCAGTAGACCAGAAGGCAAAAGGGCGCGAATTAAATCGCGCCCCTTCTATTGTTGTTAACGGAACGGTGGCGAGTAAAGAAGTCCGCCGTTGGTCCACTGTGCGTTCAAACCGCGAGCCAGACCGATTGGAGTGGCCTCACCGATGGTCTTTGCAAAGATTTCACCGTAGTTGCCAGCAACGCCGATGGCACGCACTGCCCAGTCACTGTCTAGACCCAGCATCCCGCCAAGGTCACCTTCGCTGCCCAACAAGCGGTTGATTTCCGGATTGTCGGTACCAGCAGCCAGCTCAGCAAGGTTGACAGACGTCACACCAAGCTCTTCCGCAGCGATCAGTGCGTTCAGCGTCCAACGAGCAATATCAGCCCATTCGCTGTCACCGTGGCGAACAAGTGGGCCAAGCGGCTCTTTCGAGATGATCTCAGGCAGAATCGAATGTGCCGTTGGATCTTCGAAGTTTGCACGTTGTGCGGCCAAAGCCGAAGCGTCCGTGGTGTAAGCGTCGCAAGCGCCTGCAGTGTACTGCTGGGCGGCTTCTGCACCGGTTTCAACTGGCACTGGCTCGTAAGAGATGCCGTTACCGCGGAAAAAGTCCGCAAGGTTCAGCTCGGTCGTGGTGCCGGTCTGAATACAAATGGTTGCACCGTCGAGTTCTTTGGCCGACGAAACACCCAGATTACGATTTACAATGAAGCCCTGGCCGTCATAGTAGTTAACACCGGTAAATTCGAATTTAAGGTCAACGTCACGGCTGAAAGTCCAGGTCGTGTTACGCGCAAGCAGGTCGATCTCGCCCGAAGCAAGCGCTGTAAAGCGGGTCTTGCCAGTTGTTGGAACGAACTCGACAGCGGTCGGGTCACCCAGAACAGCTGCAGCAACCGCGCGGCACACAGCCACGTCGAAGCCTTGCCATACCCCGTTTGCATCCGGCTCAGCGAAGCCCGGAACGCCCGTTGTCACGCCGCAGTTCAATTTGCCACGTGCTTTAACTTCGTCCAAAGTCGAAGCGCCAGCGACACCCGCTGCCAAAGCAGCGGTCGCCAAGGCGCCAAAAAATATAGTCTTGTTCATTTTTACCTCTTCCTGATTTTCCGTAAATGAGCGGTCGTACAGACTCTCCCAAGCCTCACACAAAGCTGGATCGCAGCAAGCTACGATCCAGTGCCGCGCAGTCTGCGAGGATTCAGGTACTCACGTCAAGGGCAGGTGCCGCTTTTCTAAGCCACCCCACTTCCTTCATAAGGATTTTTGAAATCATAGCCTTAACGCAGCCCACTGCTCATTTTTCAGGCACTAGTGAAGAAACGTGCCGCGTGAAGGAAGGCCTCACGCTTGGTTTCCGCCTGTGTATCAGCTTCCTCGTCGCGGCCCCATTGCTCGATCTGCCAGTCCTCATCTATGCGTGAAAGATTCCACGCGGCATGGGGATTGTGAGCATTTTCGACCACCGACAGGGCAATAACATACGACCCCGAAAGGGTTACAAGATCATGAAAGCCCGTAATCGCGAAATTGTTCATCGACGACATGACGTTACTTAATACCGCAAGGGATCCGGCATCCTGAGACACCGGCATCACACCGGGGGTCACCAGAAGGCGCAGGCCGTAGCGCTTCTCTGCCCAATCAAGAATCGGGTCCCAGGCAGCGATCTGCCGCTCGACCAATCCAACAGGCCCATCGGCCCGGTAGCAAACTAGATCTGTACCAGCATAGCCAATCAAGTGATTTTCAACCTCGGAACGCTGAACGGAAAGCTTGTCGATGGCCGAGTTTGCAGACCGCGTCCAAGGCATAACCCTCGGGTCTACGCGATCTTGTTGCGCCTCCCATTCCGTCGCTATCTTGCCGGCCATCTCTTCAGTCGGAACCACCAACAACGCTTTGCCAGGGGTCCGAACGTTGCGCCCGTCAAGCGTTACGGTGAAGCCGTTGTCAGCTGGGACGACTTCGACGACCTCCCAAAACCGTTTTAGCGCCCAGTCACTCAAAGCTCATCCTCGTCAAACGGATCAACCGGAACATCTTCGGCGCGCCAATCCAACATCTCCCAGGTGCGCGCAATATGCTCGGACAGCGGGGCGGTCAAAGCCAACTGTTTTCCCGTTATTGGATGCTTAAGATTTAGGTAACGGGCGTGCAGATGAAGCTTTCGACTGATTTCTCCGCCCAATTGTGCTCCCCAGCCATCGCCCAAATTCTCTTGCGCGGACCCGCCATACTTTCCATCCCCAATGATTGGATGTCCAAGCTCGGCCATATGCGCGCGAAGCTGATGCGTCCGCCCGGTGATCGGTACCAACGCCATCCAGCTCACGCGCTTGGCTAAAGACGCCAGTACCGAGTAATCCGTCGTTGCCCGTTTTGCACCCGGCGTGTTTTCGATTTCACGCGGGTGGATACACCGCATCTTCTCGCCCTCGCCCCCAGACCCATGCCCCGGCGCCTTGACCAAACCGTAGCGCACGGTGCCCATCAACGGATGAGGCACGCCCGCGACGGCTGCCCAATAAATCTTGCGCGTTTCATGCGACCGGAACGCCTCCGACAGCGCCGATGCGGCCATACGCGTCCGCGCCAACAGCAAAATCCCGGACGTGTCTTTATCCAACCTGTGGACCAGCCGTGGCTTTTCATCAGACCCGAAGCGAAGCGCGTCCCCCATGCCATCGACATGCCGCGTCTGTTTGCTGCCGCCCTGACTTGGCAGTCCCGGCGGTTTGTTAATCGCAATCAGATGCTCGTCGCGCCAGATCACGCAATCCTGAATCATTTCAGCGTCAGCATCCGAAACGCTCGAGCGCACAATGACCGGCGCGGCGGTATCGGGCAAAGGAGGTATACGGACCGTCTGTCCAGCTTCAAGCCGTGTAGAAGCCTTAACCCGGCCCCCATCGACACGGATCTCGCCCTTGCGGCACAACTTTTCAATCCGGCCCTGTTGCACATGCGGAAACAGCCGCCGGAACCAGCGATCAAGCCGTTGGTCCGCATCGTCAATTGCAACTGTTAGTGTCTGAACAGCACTCATGTTATCAAACTCCGCGCGACCCAAAGGCCGACAATTAGTCCGCCAATCGACAGAACCACCGACAAACCGACATAAAGCGCCGCCTGCCCTATTTCACCGCGTTCATAAAGCGCTACCGCCTCCAGCGAGAACGCCGAGAACGTCGTAAAGCCGCCAAGGAAGCCTGTCATCACCAGGGGCGACATCCACGTTAGCCCGCGCTGCGCAGCGACGACGACGAACACGCCCATTAAGAATGAGCCAACGACATTCACCGTCAAGATAGCGACCGGAAAGCCATGACCAACAGCCCGCACAATAGCAAGCCCCACCCCATAGCGGGTCATGGCGCCTAAAGCGCCGCCCAAGCCGACAGATAGAAAATGTCCCAACATGGCGCGTGCTGTCGCCCTTGGGCCGCGCATTGTCAACTCTCGCTGCGTTTTGACCTCAGTTTCACGAAGTAATCCAACCGCCGTTTCAGCTCCCGCTCAAATCCGCGCTCGACGGGTTGATAATACACTCCCCGCTTCATGTTTTCGGGGAAGTAGTTCTGTCCAGAGAACCCGTCCTCGGCGTCATGATCATAGGCATAGCCGGCCCCATAGCCCTGATCCTTCATCATCGACGTTGGCGCATTCAGGATGTGCTTTGGCGGTGGTTCCGAACCCGTTTGCTTCGCCGCAGCCCGCGCCGCCTTGTAGGCGGTATATAAAGCGTTCGATTTCGGAGCGAGCGCCAGATACGTCACCGCCTGCGCCAGCGCCAGCTCACCCTCGGGCGAGCCAAGTCGCTCATACGTTTCCCACGCCTCAATGCAGATCGCTTGCGCCTGCGGTTCAGCAAGTCCGATGTCCTCGACTGCCATTCGCGTGATGCGACGCGCCAGATACCGCGGGTCCTCGCCGCCCTCTAGCATGCGGGCGAACCAGTAAAGTGCAGCATCAGGGTCGGACCCGCGTACCGATTTGTGCAAGGCCGAGATCAGATTGTAATGGGCATCCCCTGACTTGTCGTATTGGGCGGCCCGTCGCATCAGACGCTTGGTAAGGGCCTCCGTCCCCAACGTGCCGGTGTCAGGCCACGACAAAACCTGTTCGATTAAATTCAACAAAGCGCGTCCGTCGCCATCCGCCATCTCAAGAAGCGCGTCGCGCGCCAGACCATCCAGAGGAAGCTTGCGCACCCCCTCCCGCTCTGCTCGCTGTGCCAACAATTCGAGCGATGCCAAGGTCAACCGCTCAAGCACCAGTACTTGCGACCGGCTTAAGAGGGCTGCGTTCAACTCAAAGGACGGGTTTTCAGTCGTCGCCCCGACAAGAAGAATCGTTCCGTCCTCCATGTAAGGCAAAAACCCGTCTTGCTGCGCTTTGTTGAAACGGTGGATCTCGTCCACGAACAACAACGTCCCCTGCCCGTTTCCACTCCGGATCCTTGCGGCCTCAAAGACCTTTTTTAGATCGGCCACGCCAGTAAAGATCGCGCTGATCTGGATAAAACTCATATCCGTCGCGTCCGCCAGAAGCCGCGCAATGGTTGTTTTCCCGACACCCGGAGGGCCCCAAAGGATCAGCGAAGACAACTGCCCGGACGCAAGCATAGCGCCCAGCGGCCCTTCGGAGCCGAGCAAATGATCCTGACCAATGACATCGGACAGCACCGCAGGCCTAAGCCGGTCGGCCATTGGCCGCAGGGAGCTGTCCTCCGTCTTGGAGGAAGAGGTATCAAACAAGTCTGCCATACGGGTGAAGGCTACGCCCCCACCGCGCCAGCGAAAAGGCCAATTTACCTAGTGCAGCTTCGATGCCAGCGCAATGTTGATACACACGCTCCGATCGCCATCGTCCGTTTCGATCACACGGCCCGCAGGCTGGCAGTCAATTCCGGTACGACGGGCCAGGCGCGGCGCGTGCTCTGGGACGATGCCAACCAAGGACGTGGCCCCGAAAGTCCGCGCAGACCGCACCATCTCGTCAATCAGCGCGCACTGAACCCGAAGCCGCAGCTTTGCCGGCACGGCTTCGGATACAAACACACGACTTGATTCCCAGATGTGAGTCGCAACCGGGGCTTCCTCGAACAGCAGGTCCTTTGGCAGACTGTCCAGAAGGCCGTTCTGCGCATCCCGTATCATATAAGAATAGATGCCACATCGTGCCGTGGTCGGCGTCAGACGCACCCCTGCAAGAACCTCACCAAGCTCGTGCACCGCCACCCAGCGGCTAGCAGGCGTGTCATACTGGTCATATTCCATGCCGTCGGCTTGCGGCAGATCCCAGTTCTTGTGCTCGATGAAAGTCTTATGACGCGCGCGAAGCATGTTCGCGAAAAGCTCGCCGTGGTTATGCATATTGTCGAAAGAGAGAGTAGTGACTTGCATTGGAAGTGCCTCCAGTCAGGGTTGGTAAAAAAAACCTGATAGGAAACGAGTTCCACTTAGAGCAGTTGGTATTCCCGAGCCTTCTTAAGTGCCTGAGCCATCGTACGTGCCCCCAACCGGACGCGTACCGATTGAAGTCTGGCCTTGAATGCACTCTCAGAAATCCCGAGTTTTGTTGCCGCGGCAGTATGCCGGTCCCCATCAGCTAACAAACGCAGCGCTTCTTTCTGTGCGCGCGTTAACTCCGTCGGGGGTGCAGCAGCACTGTGCAAATCTTCTACGATTTTTACGATGTCAGCGATTTCTTCGTCGGTAAACTCCCGATCGTCTCTGGCAATGCCAACGATCGTACGCGACGTAATCGGCCCGTGCGACACCACAGCCCCATAGATTAACCCGTGTTCGCGGGCCTGGCCGAGAATATTGAAGGGATCCGGAAGTCGGATCGCGCTCCAACGCGTAGAACCCTTGCCACCCAGCCCCCAGAAAACAAGCGGATCACGCAAGGCATACGCATTCTCGTCATATACTTTAGTCCACGCTTCATCGTACGTCCGCATATAGAGCACCGGCGACGCAAATCGGATGTGGAGTCCTGCAGAAAAGCCTTTCGGCGATATCCGTCCCAGCGCCTCAAATCCATCTTCAAGACCCGGACGTCGGGCGCCAGTCGTGACCGGTACCTTTTGCAGGGTTTCGTAAGAGTCGTTATCGCGCCGCATATAGACAGTCACCGCTACTTTTTCACCCGCACCCCTGCGCCGTCTGATGGTCAATGCCCACCTTACAAGTGTCTCAAAGCGAGGCCGTATCAGGCTTGTCAATTTAGACAGAGTCTTCGCAGATCGGTCAACCCTAGATTGTAAATCTAGCATCACCATTCATCGAAGTAACGGCGATGACCAAACTATCTTTATGGACTGACCTGATGTCCGCAGTTCCCAAGGCCATCAAACAGGACCAGGAACACTTCCTTACTTTCAGTGAGTTACGAACCGGTAATTCGCTTAGCACAGGTCTAGAAACACTCTCAAACAGCAGTGCAAAGCGACGTTGCGTCAACTGACATAAAAAAGGGCCGCCACTGGCAGCCCTTCACGACATATCCGTATCTGTTTTTAACCTTCTGCGGCGTCTTCTTCTGCAAGACGCGCGCGATCGCCCGCGCCTTTGGCGTCTACGTCGCGGTCTACAAGCTCGATGATCGCCATTGGCGCCATGTCACCATACCGGAAGCCCGCTTTCAGCACGCGGGCATAACCGCCCTGGCGCTCGGCGTAGCGTGGGCCAAGTACATCAAACAGTTTCGCGACATACGCGTCCTGCTTCAGTTGGGACCCAGCCTGACGGCGGGCGTGGAGATCGCCACGTTTTCCGAGCGTGATCAGCTTGTCGATGATCCGCTGCAGTTCCTTTGCCTTTGGCAAAGTCGTTTTGATCTGTTCGTGTTCAATAAGTGAGCCAGCCATGTTCGCAAAAAGGGCCTTGCGGTGCTCATGGGTACGATTCAGGCGGCGGTAACCTCGTGCGTGACGCATGTGTCTTACTCCAATATGTGCCCTCTACGGGCTGTTATGCTTTGTCTGGCCAGCGATGCGTGTCACTGACTCTCCTTGGGGCGAATGCCCGGTCGTCAGGGCCAAGGCCGCGCACCTGTGTCACGTCGGTAATACATCGGTACTACGTCGCTACAGGCGTTCGCGGCCTTGGCTTTTTCTTAGAACTGGTCTTCGAATTTCTTGGCCAGATCTTCAATGTTCTCCGGCGGCCATTCCTCGACATCCATGCCAAGGTGCAGACCCATTCCGGACAGCACTTCTTTGATCTCATTCAGCGACTTGCGGCCAAAGTTCGGCGTACGCAGCATTTCTGCTTCGGTCTTCTGGATGAGATCGCCGATGTAGACGATATTGTCGTTCTTCAGGCAGTTTGCCGAACGGACCGACAGTTCCAACTCGTCGACCTTCTTGAGAAGGAGCGGGTTGAACTCAAGGCCGTCGTCGTCGCTTTCGGTACGGGCCGATTCTGGCTCGTCGAAGTTCACGAAGATCGACAGCTGATCCTGAAGAATGCGCGCAGCATAAGCCACGGCATCGTCAGGCGTCACGGAACCATCTGTTTCAAGCTTCAGCGTCAGCTTGTCGTAATCCAGAACCTGACCTTCACGCGTCGGCTGAACGTCATACGAGACCCGCTTAACCGGCGAATAAATCGCATCGATCGGGATCAGGCCAATTGGCGCATCTTCCGGGCGGTTCTTGTCTGCAGCGACATAGCCTTTACCGATGTTTACCGTCAGTTCGATGAACAGATCAGCGCCGTCATCAAGGTGGCAGATCACATGATCCTTATTCAGGATCTCGATACCGGCGGTTTCAGTGATGTCACCAGCAGTGACAACCTGTGCACCCTTTGCAGAAATAGAAAGACGCTTTGGGCCTTCGACTTCCATGCGGATCGCGACGCCTTTAAGGTTCAATACGATGTCGGTGACGTCTTCACGCACACCAGCAACGCTTGAAAACTCGTGCAGAACGTTATCGATCTGAACGCTAGTGATGGCCGCGCCCTGAAGCGACGACATCAACACGCGGCGTAGTGCGTTGCCAAGCGTCAGGCCGAAGCCACGCTCAAGCGGTTCTGCAATAACAGTCGCAATGCGCGCAGGGTCATTGCCCGGCTTCACCTCAAGCTGCATCGGCTTAATCAATTCTTGCCAGTTCTTATGGATCATGTGGGTCTCCTCAATTCCGGTCCGCGGCCCATGTCCAAGACAGCAGACGCCCCGAGGGTCAAAATGACGACGCCGGGCCTCGGAAAGCCGCGACCCGACAGGTATTCAGTATGCCTTAAACGCGGCGGCGCTTTGGTGGGCGGCAGCCGTTGTGGGCGATCGGCGTCACATCACGGATCGACGTGATGTTGAAACCGACAGCAGCAAGCGCACGAAGCGCCGACTCACGACCCGAACCGGGGCCCTGCACTTCGACTTCCAGCGTGCGAACGCCGTGTTCCTGTGCCTTCTTGCCCACATCTTCGGCAGCCATCTGAGCGGCATAAGGTGTCGATTTCCGCGAGCCTTTAAAGCCACAGGTGCCTGCCGACGACCAAGCAATCGCATTGCCTTGCACGTCCGAGATCAGGATCTTGGTGTTGTTGAAGGACGAGTTCACATGAGCAACGCCGGTGGCGATGTTCTTGGAGACCTTCTTCTTGACGCGACGTTCACGTGCCATTGGTCAAACCCTCCCTTATTTCTTCTTGCCAGCAATGGCCTTTGCGGGGCCTTTGCGGGTTCGAGCATTTGTGTGAGTACGCTGACCGCGAACCGGCAAGCTACGACGGTGGCGAAGGCCACGGTAACAACCAAGGTCCATCAGGCGCTTGACGTTCATCTGCGTTTCACGGCGCAGATCGCCTTCGACGGTGAAGTTCGCGTCGATGTGCTCGCGGATGGCCAGTACTTCGGCGTCCGAAAGTTCATTTACGCGACGTGTCCCGTCGATTTTAACGGCTTCACAGATTGACCTCGCGGACGAAGGGCCAATTCCGGTGATATAGGTAAGGGCGATTGGAACCCGCTTTGCAGTCGGGATGTTTACGCCGGCAATACGTGCCACGTTTGGTCTTCCTTTTCGTTGCGAGCCCGTAATACCGGGCCCTTTTTTCACAACGTAAGCCCGAGGCGTTGCGGCCGCGGGCTTGCGATACGATCGGGGTGGTTTTCCAGCGGGGAGCGACCCCTGCGTGGTTAACCGATTCTCTTACGAGATGGCGGTATCTAGGGCGTTGCGGGCTTGGGGTCAAGGGCGTTCGGCCCCATTCTAGCCATCGCACAAAGGCTGATCCAAAAGACATGAAACAGACTTGCTATGCGGCCAAACAACTGTCCATCAATTCGCGGCGCTCGCTCTCAGGAAGCCCGATCATGTCGGACCACACGACCCTTGAAACAAGACAGGGAATTGCTCCGAGCATTCTATTCGCATACCCAGACACAGACATTTGCGCGCGATCGTCTATTCTGGATATGTCGATCCGTATCATGCCCGCGCCGCCACCAGTTTCAGTCGTTGAAATGACTTTTTTGGGAAATCGCCAAGCCGCGCGATCGGACGCCAGTCTTCAAGAGAATATACTATCCCATCGCTTTCTTCGAATGGCTACCAGCCAGGACTTTGACGAAAAGCAAATTGATCGGAGTGCAGAGCGTAAAGCTCTTCTACAAACCCCCGCCTCGGTTAATAGACTGACAACAACGCAGGCTGGCACACGAGCAAAGAGTGTGGTGCGCCCAGCGACATCGTCGCTAGCCGTCCAAAACGTCCGCAATCCCCGCCGCGACATCATCAATCTCGCCCAATCCCGGAACCCAGACCAACTGGCCCTTTGCGTGATAGTAGCCGATCAACGGTGATGTCTTTTTGTAGTATTCCATCAATCGTGTGCGCAGCGACTCTTCGTTGTCATCCGCGCGGCGCTTAAAGTCAGAGCCGCCGCAGTTCACGCATTTCTCATCCGCGGGAATGGGCTTTGTAATATCGTTGTAGACTTCACCGCAATTGCCGCAGGTCGAACGCGCCGTGATGCGTTGTACCAGCGCCTTGTCGTTCACTTCCATTGCAACAACGTGCGACAGCGACGCATCGTGCTTTGCGAGGATGTGGTTCAACGCGTCAGCCTGCTCCAAGGTCCGGGGGAAGCCATCAAAGATGAAACCGCCACCGTGGTCGCCTTCAAGCTTTTCCTCGATCAGACCGATGACAATCTCGTCGGTAACAAGCTCGCCCGCATCCATGATCGCGGCCACTTTCTGGCCCATAGCCGTTCCCGAAGACCGCGCATCGCGCAGCATATCGCCCGTTGACAGCTGGATCATGTTCCGGCCGTCAACCAGCTTGCGGGCTTGGGTGCCTTTGCCAGCACCCGGTGGCCCGAGCAGGATTATGTTCATCTCTTAGTTGTCCCCCGTGTCTTCCCACCGCGCTTTTTGCCGCGCAGCTGAGACTTCTCAATAAGCCCTTCGTATTGATGGGCTAGAAGATGAGACTGGACCTGTTGAATAAAGTCCATACCCACAGACACAATAATCAGGATCGAGGTTCCGCCAAAATAGGCCGTAATGGCCAGGTTCGTGCGGATAATCTCGGGCATCAAACAAACAAGAGCCAGATAACCGGCGCCCATCACAAGGATCCGATTCACAACGTATTCAAGGTATTCCTCGGTTTTTTTACCCGGACGGATGCCCGGAATAAAGCCGTTCTGGTTTTTCAGGTTCTCGGCCACGTCCTCGGGCTTGAAGGCCACGTTGAAGGTGTAAAAGTAAGTGAAGAACATGATCATGCCACCGAAGAACAACAGGTACAGCGGCTGTCCGGGGCCAAAGTAAGCAAGTATCCAGCTCATCACAGGCCCCGCGTTGCCGCCTGAGAAGGTCGACAATGTGGTCGGCAACAGCAAAAGCGACGATGCAAAGATAGCCGGAATAACGCCTGCGGGGTTGACCTTGATCGGCAGGTGCGATGACCCACCGTCATAGACCTTCATGCCAACCTGGCGTCGCGGATACTGAATGTGAATTTTTCGCAGACTGCGCTCCATGAAAACCACGAAGACAAGCGTCGCCACAAGCATCACAATAACACCAAGGATCACAGCCGACGAGATCGCCCCCGAGCGTCCCTGCGCAAAGAACTGCGCCAACGCACCAGGCAATTCGGCGATGATGCCCACATAAATGATCAGCGAAATACCGTTGCCAACGCCGCGCGCGGTGATCTGCTCACCCAGCCACATCAGGAACATCGTACCGCCAACCAGCGTGATGATCGTCGACGAGATAAAGAACCAACCCGGGCTTGTCACAAGCCCGCCGGCCTGCATCGAAACCGCCAGGCCATAAGCCTGCACTGTGGCCAGAAAGACCGTGCCATAGCGCGTATATTGCGTAATCTTGCGCCGGCCGCTCTCGCCTTCCTTCTTCAATTGCTGAAGCGGAGCCCACATCGAGGACAAAAGCTGAACGATAATCGACGCCGAAATATACGGCATAATGCCCAGAGCAAAAATACCCATCCGGCTAAGCGCGCCGCCCGTAAACATGCCCAAAACGCCAGCGATCCCGCCTGCGGCTTGTTCCATGAAGTCACGAAGCGCCTGCCCGTCGATACCCGGGACCGGGATGTATGTCCCGACACGATAAACGATCAGAAGGCCGATGGTGAAAAGCAGGCGTTGCCTCAACTCGGTCGCTTTTCCAAGCGTTGACCAGCTGACGTTGGCTGCCATTTGCTCTGCTGCGGATGCCATACGTGTCTCTCTTCAATAAAAGCGCCGCCAAACCGGTTCCCGGTCGGCGGCGCTGGAAAACCTGTGGGATATGTAAGCGGCGCGGGCGCCGCTCACAAGTCGTTACTCAGCCGCCGACGCGGATGTGATTGTCAGTGATCCGCCCGCTTTTTCAACCATAGCAACCGCGGCCTTGGACGCACCGGTGACTGCAATCGTCGCTTTAGTGGTGAACTCACCCTTGGCGAGAACGCGGATACCGTCTTTTCTACGGCGGATAAGACCGCTTTCGATCAGGGCCTCTTCGGTGATGTCCTTCTTGGCGTCGATCTTCTTTTCGTCGATGAATTTTTGGATCAGACCAAGGTTCACAACAGAATATGCCTTGCGGTTCGGTTTGGAAAAGCCGCGCTTTGGCAAACGCTGGTAGAGCGGCATCTGGCCGCCTTCGTAGCCATTGATAGCCACGCCCGAACGCGATTTTTGACCTTTGATGCCACGTCCTGCGGTTTTACCAGTTCCGGAACCCGGACCACGGCCAACGCGCTTGCGCTTCTTTGTTGCACCGGGGTTGTCCCGGAGTTCGTTCAGTTTCATGTCGCTTCTCCTTGCCGGATGCGGCCCCCAGCGACGGGAGCGGCCGACCACGGCATTTCTGATAAGGTTTACGCAGCCGATTTTGCGGCCACGCGCGGCGTATAGACGGGGTTGGGAGGTGGATCAAGTG
>NZ_JBVCWP010000009.1:0-38012 GCF_057460485.1 Boseongicola sp. | reverse complement strand
CATGACACTCTTTCCCTACACGACGCTCTTCCGATCTATGGCGACCGTGGGGCCACGGTCGCCATCGGTAATTTCGACGGTGTCCATCTTGGGCATCAGGCCGTTTTGCGGCAGGCGGCTTCGGTCACGGGCGCCCCCCTTGGCGTGGTCACTTTTGAGCCGCATCCGCGCGAAATACTGATACCCGATGCACCGCCGTTCAGATTGATGAACGCCGAAGCGCGCTCGCATCGCCTTGCGAAACTTGGTGTCATTCATCTTTATGAATTGCCGTTCAATGCTGCGTTGATGGCCTTGTCGCCGGAAGATTTCGCCCGCGATATTTTGGGCGAACGTTTGGGATTGGCCCATGTCACGGTTGGGCAGGACTTCCGCTTTGGGAGAAATCGGGCCGGGACGGCTGATGATCTGAAGGCCTTTGGGGACCGGTTTGGGTTTGGAGTGACGATTGCTAAGCTGGTAGAAACGGCCGGTCTGGAGGTGTCGTCGACGCGCATTCGTGAGGCTTTGGCCGAGGGGCAACCCCGTGATGCAGCAATGATGTTGGGGCACCAGCATCGGATTGAGGGTGTGGTTGAACGCGGCGATCAGCGTGGGCGTGACCTTGGCTATCCGACGGCAAACATGTCGATCACCGGGCTGCATCCGCCGAAGTTTGGTGTCTATGCGGTCCGCATCGATGTTCTGACTGGCGAAAACGCAGGCCGTTATGATGGGGTGGCGTCCTTGGGTGTGCGGCCGATGTTTGGCGAAAATATCCCAAACCTCGAAACGCATGTGTTTGATTTCAGGGGTGACCTTTACGGAAGTCAGATGTCTGTTGCCCTTGTCGAGTATCTTCGGCCAGAAGAAAAGTTTGATAGCCTCGAGGCGCTGATCGTGCAGATGGACGCAGATTCCGCTCGTGCGCGCGAGATTTTGGCCCGCTGATGTCGGAGTCCGATCCGATAAACCGCGATGGCCTGCGCGACCAATACTGGGAACGAGTGCCGTTAAAGAACCTTAACAAGCGGGAATGGGAAGCACTTTGCGATGGGTGCGGGCGCTGTTGTCTAAATAAGTTGGAAGACCCCGATACCCAGGAAATTGCCTTTACGCGGGTGGCATGCCGTCTGTTGGACGGGGAGACATGCCGCTGCGCGCAATATGACATCCGTAAGCAATTCGTGCCGGATTGTGTTGTTCTGAAGCCGAGCAATATCGACAAAATAGCCTATTGGATGCCATCGACCTGTGCCTATCGATTGCTGCACGAGGGCAAACCTTTGTACAACTGGCACCCGCTGATTTCCGGCACGGCCCAAAGTGTTCATGATGCGGGTATCTCGGTTCAGGGCTGGACGGTGCCAGAATTTGAGGTGCCGGAAGAGGAATGGGAAGACCATATCATCGAGGAAGAGCTATGAAGTTTGCGTCTGACAATAACGGACCGGTTCACCCGAAGATCATGGAGGCTTTGGTGCGGGCCAATGACGGCGCGGTGCCGTCTTATGGGACCGATGCTCTGACGGCTGCCGCAGTGGAAAAAGTTCGCGAGGTGTTCGAGGCGCCGAACGCGGCAGTGTTTTTGGTGCCGACGGGAACGGCTGCGAACGCGCTTTTGCTTGGATGCCTGGCCCGACCCTGGGACACGATCTTTTCCGCGCAATTTGCCCATATTCATGTGGATGAATGCAACGCCCCCGAGGCGTTTACGGACGGTGCGAAAATCACGCCGCTTGGGGCGGATATAGCTAAGTTTAATGCGGACGAGCTTCAAGCTGCGATTTCGGGCTTTGACCCGTCAAATTTGAAACAATCGGCTCGTGGACCAGTTTCGTTGACGCAAGTGACCGAGCGGGGGACGCTTTACAGTCTAGAGGAGCTTTCGGCGATCTCAAAAGTGTGCCGAAACGAAGGCCTGAGCCTGCATTTGGACGGTGCGCGGTTTGCCAATGCGGCGGCGGCCTTGGGCTGTTCGGCGGCCGAGATGTCTTGGAAAGTGGGCGTGGACGCCGTCTCGTTCGGGGCGACGAAGAACGGGGCGATGGCAGTTGAAGCGGCGGTGATCTTTGATCCCGACAAAGCCTTAGAGTTCCGGCGGCGCCAGCAACGGGGCGCCTTGGTGTTTTCCAAAGCGCGGTATCTGGCGGCTCAGATGCAGGCCTATCTGACGGATGGGCTTTGGCTTGAATTGGCAGCTAAGGCGAATGCGTCGGCCGTGTCGCTGGAAGCGGGGCTGTCGGACATCGACGATGTTGAGTTCGCGTTTCCACGCGGTGCGAATATGATTTACGTCTGGATGCCGCGTTTTCGACATCAGGCGTTGGTCGACGCAGGCGCGTATTATTATATTGAGCAGGGGTTGCTTCAGGGCGATGATCCGAACGAGCTGCTTCTGGGGCGGTTGGTGTGCGACTGGTCGGTGGATGCGGACAGCATTGCGCGCTTTGTGGAGGTTGCAAGGGGTGCGCGACTGTGAACGATCCTTTCGCCCGCCACCCCGAACTTCGCGATCTGATCAAACCTGCGTCTCAGTCAGGGTTCCGCACGCAAAGCATGGCCGACACTCTTGCCTGGCTCAGCAAGGCGGGCATTCGAACGGACTGGTTTTATTCTGACGCCGAGCGAGAGGCGATCCGGCTTGCAGCGTTTACCGGACGACCAGACGAGGATCTTTGGGTGTTCGCCTATGGATCGCTAATGTGGGACCCGGCGTTGAAATTCACGGATGTTCAACGGGCTTTTGTGCCGGGCTATTCCCGCCAGTTCATATTGAAGGACACACTGGGAGGGCGGGGCACTGAGGAGACTCCGGGTGTGATGGCGGCGCTTGATCATGGGGCAGGTTGCGACGGTCTTGCGTTTCGGATTGCGGCCAGTGATATCGAGGGTGAAGCCGAGATCCTTTGGCGGCGGGAATGCATTGGTCCGGGGTACCTTCCGGTGTTTGTGCCGGCGGAGTTGTCGGATGAAACGGTGGAGGTTCTGACGTTTCAGGCGGACCATGACGCTGACCTTATCTGCTCGGAAATCACGCGGGACGAGCAGGTCCGATATCTTGCGACGGGGACAGGACTTTTCGGCTCAAGTCTTGAGTATCTTGCTAATATCATTGAGCATTTTGAAGCGATGGGCATTGACGATCCGCATATTCGCGAGCTTCAAAGTGCGGCGCTAGACTATATTGCAGAGCTGGCCGGCTAGTCGATTTGCTCGGACCCGTCGAGGTCGACCATAGCGCGGACGGCGTGCGGGAAATGCGCGCGTCTGGTGCGGCCGTCTTGTTCAAGACTGACAATCACGCAATCGCCTGTGCCGCGGATTTGACCGTTGCTGGCCACCGCATAGTCCATGATCATGCTGGAGTGTTTGATCGTCCGGGTGCGCGCGGCGACGGTGTAGATTTCGTTTTGATACATCGGCGTCAGATAGTCCGCCGAAAGGTGTCGCACGACCAGTTGTGGATCGTCGGCGCCGTGCGAATACGTCGTGAGGCCTCGGGAGATGGCGTAGGAGACGCGGATGGTCTCGAACCATTTCAGGAACACGACATTGTTGACGTGGTTTAGCGCATCCAACTCGTAGAACCGCACGCGGTCGCGGTAGCCATAGGCGAACCCGTCAAGACCGGAATCGGTCAAGTCAGATGAGGTAAGCAGTGTCTGATGATCGTGCATGGGCGCGTCCGGCGAGGGTGGAGCGGGTGAAGGGAATCGAACCCTCGTCACTTGCTTGGGAAGCAAAAGCTCTACCATTGAGCTACACCCGCATCATGCAATTGAAAATACGGGCATCGTGTCTGTGGGTCAAGGTTTGGACGGAGCGTTCGGTGGTGTGTTTTGCGGATACGCCGTACATTTGCGTGTCGCTGTTGCGGGCTTTCAGCCGCGCCGTCTGCGGCGGCGGCCACCGTCTTCACCGCCCTTGGTGTTGAAAGAGACGACCGGGAGGCTGAGGATAGAAAACAATTCCGGAAACGGCGCTGTGGCGTGAGGAATGGCGTTGGCGGCGACGAAGTGTTCCTGAAACTTCGGTTCGATAGCGGTTTCAACTTTTTGAATGCGGTGGACTTCTTCTTCGATCCGGGCGCGGGCCGAGATATCGCACAGGGCGATGCGCGCGCCGGTGCCTGCGGCGTTGCCTGCAGACATAACGTTTTCAAGCGTGCAGTCGGGGATCATGCCAAGGACCATCGCGTGCTTTGGCGAGATATGCGCGCCGAAGGCTCCGGCTAGGACAATGCGGTCGACGGTGTCGGTTTCCAGTTCGTCCATCAAAAGGCGCGCGCCTGCGTAAAGCGCTGATTTCGCAAGTTGAATGGCGCGAATGTCGCCCTGGGTTACGCTGATAAGCGGGCCATTGTCTGCGGTGCCGTCGTAGATGACATAGGCATGGGTGCGGCCTTCGGGGACCAAGCGGATTGAGCCGGTTTGGGAGGCCGAGCCGATGAGGCCCGAAGGGTCAACAAGGCCCGCCATGCGCATTTCGGCGACCGCTTCGATGATGCCTGAGCCGCAGATACCGGTGACGCCGGTGCTTGCCACTACTTCGCTAAAGCCATCCTCATTGGACCAGATTTCAGAGCCAATGACGCGAAATCGGGGCTCTTTGGTGACGGGGTCAATTTCGACCCTCTCGATAGCGCCGGGGGCCGCGCGTTGGCCAGACGAGATTTGTGCGCCCTCAAAGGCGGGCCCAGTAGGCGATGAACAGGCGAGGACACGGTCTTTGGTGCCAAGCAGGATTTCGGCGTTGGTGCCCACATCGCAGATCAGTACAAGATCGTCAGATTTATACGGTTCTTCCGACAAGGCGACAGCCGCGCAATCGGCGCCGACGTGGCCTGCGATGCAGGGCAAAAGATAGGCGCGCGCAGCCGGGTTGATCGCCTCAAGTCCAATGTCGGCGGCTGCACAGCGAAGGGCGTCGCTTGTGGCAAGCGCGAAGGGGGCCTGACCAAGTTCGACAGGGTCGATGCCAAGTAAGAGATGGTGCATCACGGGGTTACAGACGATGGTCGCCTCGACGATATGGTCAAGGGGGATGTCGGCTTCGGTGGCGAGATTGCGGGCGAGATCGCCCATGGCGTCGCGCACAACTTTGGTCATTTCGACATCGCCGCCAGGGTTCATCATCACGTAGCTGACGCGGCTCATCAGGTCTTCGCCGAAGCGGATTTGCGGGTTCATGATGCCGGCTGAGGTCAGCACCTGTCCGTTCCTGAGATCGCACAGATGGGCGGCGATGGTGGTTGAGCCGAGGTCGATGGCAAGGCCGTAGAGGCGACCATCGAAAAAGCCGGGCCAGATGTCGATAATACGATGCGTGTCGTCGACGTGGTCTTTGTGGAGCGCGACAGTGGCTGTCCATTTGCCCGCGCGCAGCGTCGGTTGCAGCTTGCGTAGGACGGGCAGGGGCGCGTCGATCCTCTCGACCTGCCAGTCACGCTTCAAGGCTTCGCCAAGGCGTTGGAGATCGCCGGAGGGCTCGTGCATGTCGGGTTCGCGCACTTCGACGTAGTAAAGTCGTGTGGCCGGATCCATGGTGATATCGCGGGTTGAGGCGGCTTTGCGCACAACCTGTTTGTGGACCTGGCTTTCGGGTGGCACGTCAACCACAAGGTCGCCCTGAACAGTTGCCTGACAGCCCAGGCGGCGCCCGTCTTTCAGTCCACGCTTTTCTTTGTAGCGTTGTTCGACCGCATTCCATTCTGATACGGCGTTTTCGGCAACTTCAACCCCGTGTTTGGAAAAGCTGCCAAAGCCGGGAGACACCTGACATTTCGAGCAAATGCCGCGTCCGCCGCAAACGGAGTCTAGATCTACACCCAATTGGCGTGCCGCCGTGAGAATCGGGATTCCGACCTCGAAATGGCCTCGTTTGCCGGAGGGTGTGAAGATTACCAAAGCTTTGTCTGTCATGGGTTTTTTGCCTGCTTGTTACGCCAGATCATAGCGGTCATCGTGGTCTTGGAAAGGCCGGTTCCGCCAGAAAACGTCCCTGAAACGTCATGGTGACTGCGGAATGTCGCCTCAATCTTAAGGCAGGATGAAATTTGTAACGAGTTAGGGAAGGAAATCCCATGGACCCTTTTGGTCTTGTGATGCTGGCGTCAGTGTATGTGGGGCTTCAGGCTTTCGCAATTATGCGACTGGAAGGCGTTTGGCTACGCGCGGCAGTACTGCCGGTACCGGTCTTATGCGCGCTATTAATTACTTCGGTTTCGCTTGGGCTTTTCGGCGTGAATGGCGCCGAGATCGGCGCGGTTTCGGCTGTACCGCTGGGGATCGTCTACCTTGGATTGCTGCTGCCGCTTGCTCAGATCGCGCGCCTTTTGCGGCCTTCTCCGAATTAGAGTGCAGAGTTAAGGCGTCGATAAAACGCCTGTTCCGAGCAGCCATACGGACAGAGGGACGGGCAAAACGGCTAAGACGATTGTCAAGATTACAGCCCAGGGTTGGAAAAGTCGGCTGAAGCCTGTGACGAACGCAATGCCGCCACCGCCTCCCAGAATTGCATTTCCGGGGATGTTGAACAACGCTGCCAGCAAAAGGTAGCGCCCGCTGCGGACCCAAGGTGCGATTGCATTTGGTAAGCGCGCGGTGAGATGCGCGAGGCGTTCTTCGCGGGTCATGGGTTCGAGGTGTTCCACCAAATGGCAGGCGCGTTTTAGATGTAGATCCGCCAGCGTTGCATTGAGCCAACGGTAAGGCACGCACCGGCCCACCATGAAAGATAGGGATAGTCCAAGCACGGTCGCCGCGTAGACAAAGGGGGCAACATCCGCGCCTTTCATCAGCAAAAGTGACACGCCAATCTCGATGCCCGGCACAAACGGCACCGCCAGCAAAAGGGCGTAAGCGAGAAGCAGAATGGCAAGAACGCCAAGCATCAGACCGCCCGAGCCGGTGGATTCTGCGTGTTCCTGCGCCCAATCCAGAACTTTCAATATTGCAAACACGATGGCAGCAATCAGCGCCAGCTTCAGCGCAAGACGCGCGAGCCCCAGGTGCCACGGGGGGAAATTATCGTGATCCGGCATGCGTTTCAGGTAACCATCAGCTCGTTCAACTGCAGGCCACGACTGTGTGAGCGCGTGTTGCGTGTGACGTGGCTTACGTTCACGCTAGCACGGGCGCCGGGGCGCGGATAGGCACCAAGCGGTCGGAATGAGCGGCATTCAATGGAGATGGTTTTGCTCTGGGCCGCTTTGATTTGCGAATTGAAACGCCTTACCCACTACGCCTGCGACGGCTTTCACGACCGCCACGCGCGCCGCCGCCCGGGGCGGCCACGGGTTTGTTCATGCGGATCCAGTTTCCGCCCGACGGATCATGGTTCAGTAGGAAGTCGGCGGCACGGATCGACAGCGTTTCCTCCGAGGCGATGCCCGAGGTTTTGCCCAGTCCCAGAAGGGGCCCAAGTTTTGTGATGTCTGCGTCCTCGGGAACGACAATCCCGAGATCGGCCAGCCGTGCCACGCGTTCGCGGATAAGGTCGTTGTTGGTCACGAGGCCGACCAACGGGCCAATGGCCGCGATATCAACATCGTCGGGCGCGGTGACGCCAAGGGCTTTCAGGGCGTCGAGGCGCTCGGAAATGGTCTTGCGGGTTGGGGGCATGGAGACCGGATTCATGATGGCCGAGGTCATTCCGGCAGCAGAGGCCATTGCCAGGAAGGCGTTGTTGATGCCGTGACGATTAGGAAGACCGAACGAGATGTTCGAGGCGCCACAGGTCGTGTTCACGCCAAGTTCTTCGCGCAAACGTCGCACCAGAGAAAAGACCTGCAAGCCGGCGGTTCCCATCGCTCCGATAGGCATGACAAGCGGGTCGACAACAATGTCATGCGCCGGGATGCCGAAGTCTGCGGCGCGCTCCACGATCTTTTTGGCGACGGCGAAACGCACATCCGGGTCTTCGGAAATACCGGTGTCATCGTTGGATATAGCAACGACTGGCACATTGTATTTCTTGACCAGAGGCAGGACCAGTTCGAGGCGGTCCTCTTCGCCGGTGACCGAGTTCAAAAGCGGACGGCCATTTGCAGTTTCAAGGCCTGCTTTCAACGCGCCGGGGACGGACGAATCGATACACAGGGGCACATCGACGAGGCCCTGCACAAGTTTGACGACCGAGGTCATCAGCGGCGGTTCGGTTTCGTTCGGGTTCGGGTTAGAGTTGTAGACAACGCCCGCGTTGATATCGAGTACCTGCGCGCCGCACGCCACTTGTTCGAGGGCGTCTTTTTCAACGGTCGAAAAATCGCCCGCTTCCAGCTCGGCTGCGAGTAACTTGCGCCCGGTGGGGTTGATGCGCTCGCCGATAACGCAAAACGGTTCGTCAAAGCCGATGACAACGGTTTTTGTGGCGGACTCGAGAACTGTACGGGTCATTCAGGGGCTTTCTGGTCAGAGGTCAGGCGGTTGCTGATGCCGGCTGCGCGGAGGCACCGCCGCGCGAAGTGGCCCATGCCGCATTGGATTTAATGCCGCCGAGCGGGAAGAAATGAACATGGGTGACTGCAAAGTCGGGGTTGGCCGCTTTGTGCGCGGCCAGCGCCGTCACCACATCGTCGGGCTCGTAGGGCATGACCAGTTTGGTGACGTCCATGGCGCGTTTTTGCAGGACTTTCAGAGAGGGGCCGACGCCGCAGGCGATAGCGAATTTGATCAGCGTCTGAAGCTTAGCGGGTCCAGCGATGCCGATGTGGATCGGCAGATCGATGCGCGAGGCCTGCACTTGGTTGGACCATTCGATGATTGGGCCCGCGTCAAAGGCAAACTGCGTGACAATTGCCATGTCCGCGTCGGTGCGATTGTTGAAATCGTTCTTCCACTTCAGCGCGGTCTCGACGTTTGTAGAGCTGCCCTTCAGGTCGATGTCGCGGTTGCCTTCGGGGTGCCCTGCGACGTGCAGACGCTTGAAGCCCGCTTTGTCGAAAAGCTCGGTTTCCAACAGCTGCATTGAGCTGTCGAATTTGCCTTGGGGTTGGGGCACGCCGCCTGCAAGTACAAGCGCCTGATCGACGCCGGCTTCGCCCTGATAGCGCGCGATCCAGTCTGCCAGAACAGTCTCGTCTTTGATAATGCGGGCCGGGAAGTGGGGCATGACCTGATAGCCCTCCGCCGCAATCCGCTTGGCTGTCGCGACCATATCTTCGATAGGCGTCCCTTCGATATGGGCGATATAGACACGCGTCCCGGTGGGCAAATGATCGCGGAAGTTTTCGACCTTTTCCGCCGTGCGCGGCATGACCTCGATCGAAAAGTCCTGAAGGAAGTCGACAACCTTTGGATCGGTCGTGACGCCAGCTTCGGTCTTCTTTCTGAACGGCAGCAAAGCCATGAGTATCGTCCTTATATCGTGAGGCCTCAGGCCCATCCGTCGTTATCGATCAAGGTTTTGATCTTGCCTTGATCGTATTCAGCGTCCAGACGCGCCGCCTCAGCGGCTGCGACCTCGTCGGGGTCGCCTGCGACTTCGTAATGCGCCGCTTTGCGCCATTCAGAAAGATAGGCATCGCTATCCTTTGCACCGATCTTCATCGCGGCGCGGTCGATTGCTTGCTCGAACCGCTCTGACAACGGGGCCTTCGACGCACGCCGGCCTTTGCCAACAATGACCTGCGCGGGGATATCGCGCCAATAAACGATGGTAACGTTAGGCATTTTTGGACTTCCTTCCTTAAGCCGTCCTACGCCCGCTTGGGGCAAAAACGACGCCGGATTTCGACATGTTTCGTCGCCTTCGCGACTTGTGCGGATTTTGGAGTGCGCCTGCCGTCCCGGCAAGGGGTAGGCCCATGAAACTTTCTCAATAAGATAGTGAGCCTTGCGCAATGCGTTCGCCCCTGCGTAGGGTGAAAGCAACCAAAGATCGGAGGGCGATATGCCGCCCAAGCGTCCCCGGGGCGCTGACCGGTTCCCGAAAGCGGTTGAACCGTCTGCGCTCGGACAAGCCGGTCCAGTTGAGCTATATGCCGCGCTGGATCTCGGCACGAATTCGTGCCGCATGCTGATTGCCCAACCAAAGGGCAACCAATTCCACGTGGTCGACAGTTTTTCCAAATCAGTGCAGCTGGGTCTTGGGCTTGAGCGCACGGGGCGTCTTTCAACGGCGTCCATGAACCGGACCATTCAAGCGCTTACGATCTGCCAGAAAAAGCTGAAAAAACACGATGTTCAGAGGATGCGGCTTGTCGCGACCGAAGCCTGTCGGAGGGCCCAAAACGGGTCTGAGTTTCTGGGCAACGTGGTGCGTCAGGCGGGTTTGGCGCTTGACATCATTGCGCCAGAGGAAGAGGCGCGGCTTGCCGTGATTTCTTGCGCGCCGCTTGTGTCGACCAAGACGGAACAGCTTTTGGTTGTCGATATCGGTGGTGGATCGACTGAGTTGGTCTGGATTGATCTAAGCCGTGTGCCGTCGGTGGACCGCCAGCGCGCGATCATGCGACTTCACGCAGGCTTCAAACCGGATGAGAAATCGCCGTTTCCGGCGGCGCGCGTCGTGGATTGGATATCGGTTCCGCTTGGGGTGGCGACACTGCGCGACCAGTTCAACGACGTTGAGAACGATTCTGCCCGATTTGCTTTGATGAGCTGGTTTTTTGAAGAGCAGTTGGCCGAGTTTTCGCCTTATGAGGCGGAACAGGCCCGCGAAGGGTTCCAGATTGTAGGCACTTCCGGGACGGTGACCACCGTTGCCGCCAGCCATTTGGGACTGCGGCGCTATGATCGCAATAAAGTCGATGGCCTTCGGATGACCTCGGATCAGATCGACACGGTAATCCGCAGCTATCTTGAAATGGGCCCTGAAGGGCGGCGCGTCGATCCTCGGATTGGACGGGATCGCCAAGCTCTTATCATGTCGGGGGCCGCGATTTTACAGGCGCTTTTGCGCATCTGGCCGACCGATCAGTTGACAGTTGCTGACCGCGGTCTGCGCGAAGGGTTGCTTTACGCGCAGATGTCGGCGGACGGCGTGTTGGAAGACGGTCCGTTCTAGGGCTACGTCCCGCGGTTGTGGGTCTTGGCGTAAAGGTCGCCGATGATGCGGCTGGCTGTTTTTTCGAACAGGCAGGGAATCAGCGAATGCACCAGCGCGGCTCCGGCGGCTACGAAAAGCTTCACCGAAAACCCTAAAGCAAAACGAGCGTGTTCGCCGTAGCTTTCGTCGATGCTTGCCGGGTGGTCAAAAAACATGCGGGTGATCATTGGGTGCCTCCGTATAATCCATGAGATCATATTCGGCGATTTTTGATGAGATGTCTTCCCAAAGATTAATATTTTCGCGTATATATTGGGAGAAATTATTCGGTAAGCGGAAATGATTGAGACGATCGATGCACTAGATCGAAAAATTCTATCCCAATTGCAACGTGATGCGTCCATCGGGTTGGAAGCTTTGGGAGAGGCGGTCGGCCTGAGCCGGAACGCAACTTGGAGGCGGGTGCGGGCTTTGGATCAAAGCGGGGTGATCCGCCAGCGGGTGGCGGTGCTGGACGCGGATATGCTGGGATTGAATCTATCGGTCTTTATCCAAATCCGAACCAACCGCCACGACCCGGAATGGCTGACGCATTTCGCTGCCGCAACACGCGAAATGCCGTCGATTCTCGCGGCCTATCGGATGTCCGGGGAATTGGATTATCTGGTGCATGCGCGGGTTGCGGATATGGCCGCTTATGACGCTCTTTATCAGGAGCTGATCCGGCGGGTCGATATGTCTGATGTGGCGGCCAGTTTCGTCATGGAAGAGCTGAAAGAAACGACTGCTCTGCCGCTTTAAGGGCCGACGATGCCCATTCACTTTTTCTATCTGATCTATGCGGCTCTGGCCGAAACGGTGGGTACAACGGCGCTGCAGACGAGCCAGCAATTCACACGTCCATTACAACCGATTGTAGTCGTGATCGCTTATGCAGCCGCATTCTATCTTTTGTCGCTTACCTTGACGGTGACGCCGGTGGGACTCGTCTACGCAATCTGATCCGGGCTTGGAATCGTGTTCATCGCGGGGATTGGATTTGTTGTGTTTGGCCAACAGCTTGACCTTGCTGCGATTCTTAGTATTGCGATGATCCAAGGCGGTATTTTGGTTGTCCATTTGGTCTCAAAAGAAAACCTGCACGAATAGGTCAGAGGCCGCGTCACCTATGGCGGCGGACGGTTGGGATGTCTGTTTTAACACGGCGGTATTTGGCTTGTGGATGCGGAGGCGCGCCTTCTGTGCGCTTCCAATAGTCGGTTCCCCCCATTCTGAGCCAGACCGGAGCCGTCATGAGTAAACCCGCCACAAACCCGCCCGCATGCGCCCAATAGGCGACACCGCCGCCTGCCGTCGGAGCGGCAGCGCCCTGCACAAGTTGGATGCCAAACCATGCCCCAAGGACGATCCATGCTGGTATCGGAATGACGCGGATGATGACGACAATGAAGATCAGCACATCGACGCGGGCCTTTGGGTATAGCAATAGATAGCCGCCCATGACGCCGGCGATTGCACCGGATGCGCCAACCATCGGGACCGTGCTTGCAGGGTCAGAAAAGAACTGCGCGCTTGCGGCGGCCAGTCCGCTGGCAAGAAAGAAAAGAAGGTAGCGGACGTGGCCCATCGTATCTTCCAGATTGTCGCCGAAGACGCAGAGAAACAGCATGTTACCCACCAGATGCATGAAGCTGCCGTGCAGAAACATCGAAGTCACAAACGTTTCGGGGGCCGCGATTGCGGGGACTAATCCGTAGTTGAAGAAGAAGTTCGACAGGGCGCGCTCATCGCTGAAAAGCGCGTGGTAACTGGCGAACACCAGAATATTGACGGCAATCAGCGCCCAGGTGACGTAAGGCGTGCGGGAGGACGGGTTGTGATCGCGAAACGGGAACATGGGCAGAACCGACCCCGTTGGCCGTGAAAGGTCAAGTGTCTGATACTTCAGCCAGAAGGGCTGCATTTCCGCCCGACGCGGTGGTATCGACGCACAGGTGCCGCTCGTGGCGCACCTCGAAGCTGCGCGGCGTGGCTGTTATCAGGGGTAAGATTGCGCCGGCACGCTGGGCGAGTGCGGTCGCAAAGGCGCGCGCTTCGGTCTCCGAACCCCAGAAGATCGCGCCACCGATGTGGGTCGCATTGCCAAGCAGGTCAGGGGTCATTTCAGGTGCAATCTTCGCGGTTCCGCCGACGGCCTCGATGGCAAGCCGTTGCTTTTCGGCCAAGTCTTGTCCGGGGCCGAGGCAGAGAAATGGTGGTCGTGGGTGTTCGGTCAGGCGGTTGGTCTCCCCTGTTGGCCCGGGCATGTTGCGCTCGACCTGCGCGCCCGGATCCACGTCTTTGGTGAAGCGTGCCACATAGGACGGGCCGCCCGCCTTAGGGCCGGTTCCCGAAAGGCCTTCACCTCCGAAAGGTTGGGTGCCGACGACGGCCCCGATCTGGTTGCGGTTCACGTAGACGTTGCCGACGCTGACGCTCTCGACAATGTCCTGAACACGCCCATCAATGCGCGTATGAAGGCCGAAGGTCAGACCGTAACCCATTGAATTAATATCGTAAATAACCTTTTCAAGCTGATCAGCGCGGAAGGTCGCGATGTGCAGGACCGGGCCAAAAATTTCGCGCTTTAGAGCCGTGATAGCCGTGACATTTACAAGGGCTGGCGCAAGGAAGGTGCCGCCTTGCGGCGCGGCAATCAGCGGGCGTGCGTTGTGGTCTTTCAGGTGCGCGGAGATCCCGTCATGGGCGGTTTGATCAATAAGGGGGCCGATGTCGGTTGCAAGATCCCACGGATCGCCAACTGTCAGCGCTTTGATTGCGCCGGTGAGCATTTCGCGAAAAGCGGGTGCGATATCGTCCTGAATATAGACGCAGCGCAAGGCGCTGCACCTTTGGCCTGCCGACTGAAACGCCGAGGCGACCACGTCGCGCACGGCCTGTTCCAGAAGCGCGGTAGAATCGATGATCATCGCGTTGATGCCGCCGGTTTCGGCGACCAGTGGTGCGCCGGGCGCAAGAGTTTCGGCCATGGCGCGGCGGATGGTTTGCGCCGTCGCGGTCGAGCCAGTGAAGGCAACTCCGTCTACGCGCGCATCAGATGTAAGCATGCGGCCAACAGTTGCCCCGGTTCCAGGCAGGAATTGCAAGGCGGCCACGGGCACGCCAGCATCGTGCATCAACTGCACAGCGCGATGCGCGACAAGGGGCGTCTGCTCTGCTGGTTTTGCAAATACCGCGCAGCCTGCCGCAAGGGCGCCGGATATTTGACCGGTGAATATTGCCAGAGGGAAGTTCCAGGGGCTGATACAGGTGACTGTTCCAACGGGTTCGCCCGTGCAATGAGTAGCCTCGCTTGCGTAATAGCGCAGAAAATCAACGGCTTCGCGCACTTCTCCGACGCAATCCAGTAAGGTTTTGCCTGCCTCGCGTGCCAAAAGCGCAAATAGCTCAGGCGCGTTTTCCTCATAGAGGTCGGCGGCGCGGTTTAGGACGAGGGCGCGCTCGGTCGGGGAGGCCGACCATGGTTTTGCGGCACCGAAGGAAGTCGCTATGCATTCTCTATCAGCCTGAACAACCGTACCGACTAGATCGGCGGGGTTCGCAGGGTTTAAGATCTCTTGCGCTTGCAATGATCCAGCGGCGCCCGCGACAATCGGAATTGCCGACCAGAGTTGGTTTTTAAACGGGGCGCGGGCGGCTTCAAGGCTGGTCAAAGTCGCGCCGTCGGTGAGATCCCAGCCGATCGAGTTTTTGCGGTCTGGGGCGTAGAGGGCTTGCCCGGAGCGGATGCTGGGGCGAATGTTCGCAGTCGCAAATGGATCCGAGGCCACGGTTTCGGCGGGGACGTCTTCGTCCACCAACTGATTGACGAAGCTGGAATTCGCGCCGTTCTCAAGCAGGCGACGGACAAGATAGGCAAGCAGATCGCGGTGCGCGCCAACGGGGGCATAGATGCGGCAGCGGATTTTGTGTTGCTTGCGGACAGTCTCAAAGAGTTGTTCGCCCATTCCGTGAAGCCGTTGAAATTCAAAGGTCTCCATATCGTAACTCATTCGAAGAACGGCTTGTACTGTGTGCGCGTTATGGGTGGCAAACTGCGGGTAAATTCTGTCAGTCATCCCTAGAAGCTTACGCGCGCAGCCAATATAAGAGACGTCGGTGGCTTCTTTGGCGGTGAAGACAGGGAAGCGATCAAGCCCAAGGACTTGCGCGCGTTTGATCTCGGTATCCCAATAGGCGCCTTTCACGAGGCGGATCATCAGTTTGCGGTCAAACCGCTTCGCAAGATTGTAGATGTGGTCGATCACCGGGGCGGCACGCAGGCCATAGGCTTGCACGACAATCCCGAAGCCGTCCCAGTCGGCAAGGCGCGCATCCCCAAGAGCGGCCTCGATCACGTCGAAGGACAGTTCCAGGCGGTCTGATTCTTCGGCGTCGATGTTCAGGCCGATGTTGCGCTCGGCGGCCATGATCGCAAGGTCGACAAGGCGCGGGGTCAGTTCGGCCAGAACGCGCTTGCGTTGGGATACCTCGTATCTGGGGTGCAGCGCGGACAGCTTCACCGAAACGCCGGGACGGGACTTGACGTCTTTGCCGGTCGTGGTGTCACCGCTTGCGCGGATCGCGCTTGCATAGGAGGCGAAATAGCGCTGAGCGTCGGCGTCGGTACGCGCGGCTTCGCCGAGCATGTCGTAGGAATAGGTGTAGCCCTTGGCTTCCATCGCGGCGGCGCGGGTCATAGCCGAGGTCATGGTCTGGCCCAGTACGAACTGCTGGCCCATTTCGCGCATAGCGCGGCCGACGGCCTTGCGGATCACGGGTTCGCCCAGACGTTTGACCGCCTCGCGCAAGGCACCGGCAACCCCAGGTCCAGTTTCGTCAAGAACGCGGCCTGTCAGCATCAGTGCCCAGGTCGAGGCGTTGACCAGAGAAGACGACGAGTGGCCAAGGTGTTTTCCCCAGTTGGACGGCGCGATCTTGTCTTCGATCAGCGCGTCGATCGTCTCGGAGTCTGGAACACGCAGAAGCGCTTCGGCAAGGCACATCAGTGCTACGCCTTCATCCGTGGAAAGCCCGTATTCGGCGAGGAAGACTTCCATTATGCCGGATCGCCCAGTGGTGCGGATTGCGCGGACCAGCTTTGCGGCTTCATCGCAAATCATGGCACGGTCCGTGTCGGTGAGCGCAGCAAGTTTTGTGACCGCAGACAGCGTGGCGTCCTCAGCGGGATACGTGGTGAAGCGGGTCAAAGGTGTGTGTGTCATACATCAAATATAGCAGCGGCACTGTAGACGAAATAGTTGAAATATGCGACGAACGCGCGAAATCGGACCAAAAATATCTGGAGTTTTAGTCAAATATGGATTTGTCGCTTGATAAAACAGATCGAAAGATCCTTGATATCGTATCTGCGGACGCCAGAATCTCGATTACCGAGCTTGCACGGCAAGTTGCCCTTTCCAAAACGCCTGTCCTTGCGCGGTTGAAACGGCTCGAAAAGCAGGGCGTCATTCGAGGGTATTCGGCGCAGATTGATCCGGTTCGATTGGGATTGGATCACGTGGCTTTTGTCGAGGTCAAGCTGAGCGACACGCGCGAGAAGGCTTTGTCGGCGTTCAATGCGGCTGTCGTCGCGGTGCCTGAGATTGAAGAATGTCACATGATAGCCGGAGCGTTCGATTATCTGTTGAAGGTCAGGACACGGGATATGACACGGTATCGTATTGTGCTGGGCGAACGCATTTCCAGCATGCCGCATGTCGCACACACCGCGACCCATGTGGCGATGCAGGCGGTCAAGGATGGCGGTTTCGTGACTTGACGGCGCCGTCAGGCACGCCACCTTATTAAATATGAAACACCTTTTTATCCTGCCGCTCCTTGCCGCGCCCGCTTTCGCAGATTGTCCGGCACCGCCCGATATTTCCGCGGCCGCCGATTTGCTTTTGGATCGCGCGCAGGCCGCCCCGAATGAGATGGCCGCGCGTGGTATTTCCAGCCAATTGTGGGAACTTTGGGCCAAGGCACCGGACGAACAGGCGCAAGCGCTTCTTGATCGCGGGATGGCGGCACGGTCGTCTTATAACTTCGTAGATGCGATTGATGCGTTTGACAGACTGACGGAATATTGCCCGGATTATGCGGAAGGATACAATCAGCGCGCCTTCGTCAGCTTCCTGCGTCAGGACTTTGCCACCGCGCTTGTGGATCTTGACCGCGCGCTTGAGCGGTCTCCGCGTCATGTTGCCGCGATTAGCGGCAAGGCTTTGACGTTGATGGGGATGGGGCGCGACGACGAGGCTCAGGACGTCTTGCGTGAGGCGGTTGAGTTGAACCCGTGGATTTCCGAACGCAGTCTTTTGATCGAGCCGCAGGGCGAAGAGTTGTAGGCTTCTAGCTTGCCCCTGCTTTGATGTCGTCTTAGGAAGATCCGGCGCGGGCGTGGCGGAATGGTAGACGCATGAGACTTAAAATCTTTGGGGCGAAAGCCCGTGCCGGTTCAAGTCCGGTCGCCCGTACCAATCCTTAGTATCTGAACCGGTTTCGCTGAGCTCTGAGCCGCGATATCTCAAGCCTCAAAAGTAAGCGCTCAGCCGTCAGCGTTGCTCGGGCCGGGTCGGTGTCCGGAAGATCGCGGATCAGCGAGCCAATGCGGGCTATCCGCCGTTCGCTTTCGTCGATATCGCGATCCAGCCTGTACCATGAGAGGCCGCGTTCGTTCTCGTCGAGAAGTGCGGGGCGATCTGCAATCGGGCATACCGGGCGCAAATGGTCGCCTTCGGCGCCTTCCCGATAAGCATTTCGCGGCGTGCAATAAAGCTTCAGGCCTTCGGTTCGCCCAGCTTCCCAAAGCGTCTTGTTCGGGGCTATGCCAAAGTCGTTGCAGGCGCGCGCATGGCGGAAAACCTGATCCGGGCCTTGGCCGCGTGCGCCGTCCTGAAAGCCGATTTCGCGCCAGTCGCCGCCGCGGCAGGTGTCTTCGCTGAGCGATGCACAGGAGGCGAGGGCAATAAAGCACAGCCCTGCAAGTACACTTATACTTTTTACCGTCACGGATTTAACCTTTCGTTCTGCTCTGCAGTCGTTGCTATTTCGGCGATGGGTTTGGCGTGCGGTGCCGGGTTTTTGACGTCTGTGAGGGGATAGGACATTGGAGCGGTCTCGCTTGCGAATCTGTTGGGCAACCCTAACAAGCCGCGACGTGATATGAACTATCAGACAGCGGTCTCTTGCTAGCATGTGATGCGCGGGCTATCGGAAACCGGTCAGGAGACGGTCATATGGAAAAGAAAACCAGCGGACGCGGTGCGCGCGATCTGCGCGTCAAAGTGAAGACCGCGCGTGGACGCAAGCTTAGCTCGACCCTTTGGTTGGAGCGCCAGCTTAACGATCCTTACGTGAAGCGCGCGCAGGCCGAAGGGTTGCGGGGGCGGGCGGCGTTCAAGATCCTTGAGTTGGATGAGAAGTACCGATTTCTTGTACCCGGCGCGCGGGTTGTCGATCTGGGCTGTGCTCCCGGCGGTTGGTGTCAGGTAGCCGTGCGGCGTGTGAACGCGCTTGGCGACAGAAAGAGCAAGGCCATTGGCCGGGTTCTTGGCGTTGACCTGCAAGAGGTCGAGCCCATTTCCGGCGCGGAAATCCATCAGCTTGATTTCATGTCGGACGGCGCAGACGAGAAGGTGAAAGCCTGGCTTGGGGGCAATGCGGATGTAGTGATGTCGGATATGGCGGCGTCGTCGTCGGGCCACAAACAGACCGATCACTTGCGCATTGTGGCTTTGTGCGAAGCGGCCGCAGAACTGGCCTTTGACGTTCTCGACCCCGGCGGGACATTTGTGGCGAAAGTGCTCGCCGGTGGCGCGGAAGGCTCGCTTCAAAAGCTGTTGAAGATGCGCTTCACATCAGTTGCGAACGTGAAGCCTCCGGCGTCGCGTGCGGACAGTTCGGAAAAGTTTGTCGTCGCGCGCGGGTTTAAGGGCCTTTCAGGTGAACAGGACGATGACGATGATTAAGGCGCTGGTTTGGGGCGAAAACATCCATGAGCGCGAAAACGAGGTCGTGGCGGGCGTCTATCCCGACGGCATGCATGCCTGCATCGCGGCCGCGTTGAATGCAGACCCCGGCATTCAGGCCGAAACGGCAACATTGCAGGACCCAGAGCATGGGATCACGGCGGAGCGGCTTGCACGAACGGACATCTTGTTGTGGTGGGGGCATGCGGCACACGCGGATGTATCGGAGGTTGTCGTGCAGCTCGTGGCGGACGCAGTCTATTCGGGCATGGGTCTCATCTTACTGCATTCGGCGCATTTTGCCAAAATTTTCAAACACCTGATGGGAACACCGTGCAATCTGACGTGGCGCGAGGCGGGCGAGCGGGAGCGGCTTTGGGTGACGGCTCCGGGGCATCCGATTGCGCGCGGTTTGCCGCCAAGTTTTGTGCTTGAGCGGGAAGAGATGTATGGTGAGCCCTTTGGTGTGCCCGAGGCGTTGGAAACCGTGTTCATCAGCTGGTTTCAGGGCGGAGAGGTCTTTCGATCCGGTCTGACGTATCGGCGCGGGGCAGGGAACGTGTTCTACTTCCGCCCCGGACACGAGACCTATCCGACTTACTATGACGCGAATGTCCGCAAGGTTCTGACCAATGCAGTGCATTGGGCGCATAATCCGCAACGCGCGACGGGCGATATTCACGCCGCCCCGAATGTGAGGGTCAATGCGGCGCCTGAGAAGATCGTGGCGCGAGGGCCACGGCTGCACAAAGATGGCGAAGACGGGTTTCGTTAGCGGGCCGCGACACAGCTTTTCGATTGCCGTGAACGACGACTTAGGGAACCCGCCGCGACTTCGTTTCAATCGCGGCGGCAATCATTCAGACAAGATGAACGTCAACAGCCCTAGTTTCTCGTGCGATGCGGCGCCGCGCGTGACTTGACGGAAGGCGAGGGCAGAGTGATACGGAACGCGCGTGGGGCGAATGGGGGGCACATGGCAGAATTACCAGCGATTGCGGTCGTAGGAGCCGGTCTGATCGGGCGGACACATGTGGATGTTGTGGCGCGTGGTGCGCGGCTTGCGGGAATTGTGGACCCGGACTCCAGGGCGAAGGACCTGGCCGACGCGCATGGCGCGGTTTGGTTTGCTGACCTTGAGCAATACGTTGCGGCGCATCGCCCGGATGGGATCATCTTGGCGACGCCCAACCAGCTTCATGTTGAACAAGCGCTTGCGTGTATTCGCGCAGGCATTCCAGTGCTGATTGAAAAGCCGATTGCGAATGATGCGGCCACTGCGGCGGCTTTGGTTGATGAAGCCGAGACGCGCGGTGTGGAGATTTTGGTCGGACATCATCGGCGGCATAATCCGCTTGTTGCGGCGGCGAAGGCGGTTCTGGACGAAGGGCGTGTGGGCGAGATCGTGTCGGTGACGGCTGAGTTCTGGCTTTACAAGCCGGACGATTATTTTGCGCCTGAGTGGCGGCGCGCGACGGGGGCGGGGCCTGTATTTATCAACCTGATCCATGACATTGATCTGTTGCGGCATTTCTGCGGGAATGTTGTAAATGTGCAAGCGATGGAAGCGCGCGCTGTGCGTGGCTTTGACGTTGAAGACTCGATGGCGGTCCTTTTACGCTTTGCCAGCGGTGCTTTGGCGACGGTCAGCGTCTCCGACACCATTTCGGCCCCGTGGAGTTGGGAATTCACAAGCGGCGAGAACCCTGTTTACCCGCATATCACTACCAGTTGCTACAAGATCGGCGGCACGCACGGGGCCTTGTCGGTGCCCGATATGGTGCTTTGGCAGCATACGGATAAGCGCAGTTGGTGGGAGCCGATTGCCGCCGAGACGGTTCCGTTTGAAGCGGCGGAACCTTTGTTGCGACAGTTGCAAAATTTCATTGGCGTGATCCGCGATGGGCACGCGCCTTTGGTCAGCGGTCGCGAAGGATTGGAGAGCCTGCGCGTGGTCGAGGCGATCAAGACGGCGGCGGTCAGCGGACAGACCGTGTCGTTGACGCACGTGCCGGAGGCGTCGTGAGTGACATCTATTCCGCGCAGTTTCTGATCGTTTTCGCACTGGGCCTATTGGCGACGGGCGCGATCTCAGGCGTTTTGGCCGGGTTGCTTGGCGTTGGCGGCGGGATCGTGATTGTGCCGGTGCTTTTTTTGCTGGCTGGCTTCTTGGGCCTTCCGGCTGAGTTGGCCATGCCGATGGCAGTTGGCACGTCGCTTGCGACGATCATTCCGACGTCTATTTCCTCAGCGCGGTCGCACCGTAAGCGAGGCAGCGTGGATGCGCAGTTGTTGAAGTCCTGGGCGCCTGCGGTGTTCGTGGGGGCTTTGATCGGTGGCGTCTTGGCAAGCGTTGTGTCGGGGGCGTTTTTGACCGTGTTGTTCGGCGTGGTGGCCTTGCTTGTTGCGATCAATCTGGCGTTACCGCGCACGGTGGTGCTGGCCGAGGACTTGCCTAAAGGCGTTGCTGCGCGGACCGCTGTACCGACAGCGATCGGTATTCTCTCGGCTTTAATGGGAATTGGCGGGGGGACTTTGTCGGTGCCGATCTTGTCGGCGTTTTGCTTTCCGGTGCATCGCGCCATAGGCACGGCGGCGGCTTTGGGGATTGTGATTGCGGTGCCTGCCGTGTTCGGTTTCATCTGGGCGGGGTGGGACATGGGCGCACGTCCGCCGTACTCATTGGGTTATGTCAGCTTACCCGCAGCGGTTTTGATCTTTACCACAAGTGTTTTCACCGCCCCTATTGGGTCACAGTTGGCGCATTCTTTGGATGCGCGCGTGTTGAAGCGTGTTTTTGCGCTGTTTTTGTTTGTGACGTCGCTGCGGATGTTGTGGCAGGCGTTTGGCAGAGGTTTTTTTTAAGGAGTTTCGCGATGAAAATGGCAGTGATCGGGCTTGGGTCCATGGGATACGGAATGGCAGCGTCGCTTTTGCGGGGGGGCCATGAGGTGCATGGGTTTGACGTCAATGCAAAGGCCACCGAGCGGTTTCGCGCAAGCGGTGGGTCCAGCGGAGAGATGGCGCAGATCGCCGGTGCGCTGGACGCGGTTGTTGTCGTGGTCTTGAACGCCCCGCAGACTGAGACGGTGTTGTTCGGCGAGGGCGGCGTGGTAGCAGGCTTGTCTTCGGGTTCGGTTGTGTTGGCTTGTGCCACGGTGCCTCCGGAGTTCGCGCGTCGCATGGAGGCGCAATGCGCTGAGGCGGGCGTGCTGTATATCGATGCGCCAATATCTGGTGGGTCGGTGAAGGCGGCGGCCGGCAAGTTGTCGGTGCTGGCGTCTGGCGCGCCTGAGGCTTTTGAGGCGGCCGCGCCGGTGCTTGAGGCTTGCGCCGAGACTGTATTCCGTTTGGGCGATGCTGCCGGGGCCGGATCCGCAATGAAGGCGGTGAACCAGCTTTTGGCGGGTGTGCATATTGCGGCGATGGCTGAGGCCATGACGTTTGGCATGACGCAAGGCATTTCGCCGGAGGACTTCGTGAAGGTGATACCGCTGTGCGCCGGAACAAGCTGGATGTTGGAGAACCGCGCGCCGCATATCGTGGACGGGGACTACACGCCACGTTCGGCGGTGGATATCTGGTCAAAGGATTTGGGCATTGTTTTGGACATTGCACGCGGCGCGAAGTTTGGTGCGCCGTTAACAGCAGCGGCGTTGCAGCAGTTTGTGGCGGCGTCGGGCTCGGGGTTCGGGCGCGAAGACGATGCGGCGGTTGCAAAGGTTTATGCGCGCAACGCCGGGCTGACATTACCGGGGGACGACTAAGATATGGCGACTTTGCTGGGCGCGATTGCGGATGATTTCACCGGGGCCACGGATTTGGCGGGCTTGCTGGCGCGCTCTGGCGTAGCAGTCTCTTTACGGATTGGGGTGCCGGATGTGCCACCGTCGGGGGATACGGCTCCGTTTGAGGTGATTGCGTTGAAATCGCGCACGGCTCCTGTGGTTGAGGCGGTTGGCGAGACGTTGAAGGCTTTGGAGTGGCTGAAGGCGGCGGGGGCGGAGAGGTTCTTCTGGAAGTATTGCTCGACCTTTGATTCCACGCCCGAAGGCAACATTGGTCCGGTGGCAGAAGCGATTATGGCGCGGCTTGGGGCGGAGCAGACGATCTATTGTCCGGCGTTTCCCGAAAATGGACGCTCGATCTATATGGGGAACCTGTTTGTCGGGCAGCAGCCTTTGGCGGAAAGCCCGATGAAAGATCATCCACTGACGCCAATGCGGGATTCCAACCTGATGCGGTTGCTTGCGCCGCAAGTGACGGGGCAGGTGGGGCTTGCGGATTATCTGACAGTTGCGAAGGGTGTGGACGCTTTACGGGCGCGGCTTGCGACTTTGGCAGGCGAGGGCGTGGGCCACGTTGTAGTCGACGCAGTGGCGGATTCGGATTTGCGAGTGATCGCGCAAGCCTGCCGCGACATGGCGCTGATGACGGGTGGCAGTGCGGTGGCGACTGCCTTGCCCGAGTTGCTGATTGAGGACGGGGTGCTGTCGCGCTCAGCGGAGGCATTTCACGCGCCCGACGTTGGGCCGGGCGCGATTGTGCTGTCGGGAAGCGCATCGGCGATGACCAATGCACAGGTGGCGGCATTTAAAGTCAGCAAACCATCCTATCGGCTGGACCCGTTGGCATTGGCGGAAGCAGGTGTCGGTGCGGCGGAGGCGTGGCTTTTGGCGCTGCCTTTGGACGCCTCACCAATGATCTATGCAACGGCCAGCCCGGACGAGGTGCGCGCCGTGCAAGAGAAACTTGGCCGGGGGCGTGCGGGCGAATTGGTTGAAGCGGCACTGGGCTCATTAGCGGTTGCGGCGCGCGACGCTGGTCGGCGGCGGTTTGTATCGGCAGGGGGCGAGACCTCGGGCGCAATCACACAGGCCTTGGGTGTGAGCCGTTTGGATGTCGGGCCGGAAATTGCGCCCGGTGTGCCGTGGTGTTTCGCCAAAAGCGGGGGCCACGACGTGGCGATCACGCTGAAGTCGGGGAATTTCGGCACCGAGAGTTTTTTCGCCACGGCGCTGGAGACTTTGGACCGTCTTTAAGTCGGTGGTGGGCCAAGTGTTCGGCGCAGGCGGATATCGGTTTGCAGTTCGACGCTTTTGGGCGTGATTTTCTTGGTGACCATGTCGACCAACATGCCTGCCGCGCGTCGTCCCATTTCGCGGTGAGGAACGTGGACCGTGGTGAGAGCGGGTTCTGCCAGTGACGCCAGTTCGATGTCGTCAAAACCGGTGATAGATACATCGCCGGGAACCGACAGACCCATTTCCTTTGCCGCGCGAAGGGCACCAATTGCGAGAACGTCGTTACCGCAGAAGACGGCGGTGGGTCGGGGCGTCCAGGCCATGATCTGGCGGAAGGCTTCGACACCGCACTCGATTGAATAGGTGGTTTCGATAACCGGCATGCGGTCGACATCAAGACCGGCCTCGCCAGCGGCAAGCTTCACGCCTGTTAGGCGGTCGCGCGCACGGTCGTTGGCGGTCGTGTCAGCCGAGATCATGCCGATGTGGCGGTGCCCTTTCTCGAAGACAATGCGCGCGAGATCGACCATGGCGTGTTTATTGGAGAACCCGATGGAGGGTGTGTTGTTTTCGGCGTCATAGGCCCATGCCACAAGAGCCGGTACCGAGCGGGTCTTCAGGAACTCGTAGACCCGAGCGTTACGGTGAAAGCCGATGAGCAGAAGACCGTCCGCGCCGCGCGCTGTGAGGGTGCGGATTTGTTCCTCTTCAAGGGCCTCCTGATAAGAGGAGCTTGCCACCAGCAGTGTGTATCCGTGGCGTCCAAGCTCTTCCTGAAAGGCCTGAATGCCACGCGCAAAGATCGCATTCTCCATTGTAGGAATGACTGCGCCTATGGTGTTAGTTTGCTTGGAGGCCAGCGCGCGTGCGCCGAAGTTTGGTGCATATCCAAGGCCTTTGACGGCGGCCATAACGCGGGTGCGGGTGCGTTCCGCAACCTGATCGGGGGAATTCAAGCAGCGCGAGACCGTGGCGGTCGACACATTGGCCATTCGCGCGACATCTGCTAGCGTCGGGACACTTGAGGCAGGCGTTGGTGGTAGACTTTCGCGTGACATGGGCACCTGTGTTTTCAAAGAGACTATATATCAAGCTCAACATGTAGCCTAGTGATGTAAGTGCTTGCATTAAAAAATGTAAGCGCTTACATTTTACTGCGAATCGCTGACCAATGGCGGCATGGGAGGAGACAACGACATGGCTTTGATTATTTCAGCAATTTTCGTCGTAATATTTGTCGCAAACGTTGCCATTGGCTCGATTGCTGGAAATCCAATTCTCGGAAACGTGTCGGAAATGCTCCTGCTGTTTGCGGCATCGATCTCTTTCGTAGTCGCAATCCTGAAAAGGGAAGCGGAAGAAGTCAAGAAAACTGAAAACACTCAATAGAAGACCCAAGGGAGGGAACTATGGACAAGACGAAACTGGAGCTGGCATCTGCCTCGCGCCGTAACTTTCTGAAACTCGCAGGCACGGGCAGCTTTACGGCCGCCATGGTTGTTGGTGCGGGAGGCATGCTGTGGTCCGATGCGGCTGTTGCACAAACCGCAAACGAAGAGCGCGATCGCGCAGCGGCTGCTGAACACACCATGACGCTGGCAACTGCCTACGTTCTGGGTGCATCGCGCAGCTATCCAATCATGCAGCTCGATCTCAAAGAGAACATTCAGAACGCAACAAATGGCAAAGTCTACGTAAAGCTTGCGCCGGGTGGCCAGCTTGGCGCTGGTGGCGCACTTGCTCAGGCAGTTCAGGGCGGCACGATCCAGTGTGCGCAGCACTCGCTGTCAAACTTCGCTCCGTTTGCATCGACAGTTGACCTGATCAACATGCCGTATTTCTGTGGTTCCAATCAGCGTTTCACAAACCTTGTGAACTCGGATGCTTGGAAGCAAGAAGTAGACCCGAAAATCGAGTCTTCGGGCTTTAAGGCGCTGTTTTACATCAACATCGATCCACGCGTTGTTGCTGTTCGTAAGGGCGGCAATGGCGCGGTCATCACGCCAAGCGATCTGTCGGGTGTTAAGTTCCGCGTGCCCGGTTCGGCGATGCTTCAGCAGTATTACCGCATGGTTGGCGCGAACCCGACACCGGTTGCATGGGGTGAAACACCTTCCGCGATCAAGCAGGGTGTAGCAGACGCACTTGACCCATCCGTGGGCGCGCTGTTCGTCTTTGGTTTCAAGGATATTCTCAGCCACGTGACCTTCACGCAGGCCGTTCCCGATAGCCAAGTTTACTCAATGAACCTTGAATGGTTCAACGGACTGCCTGCGGACGTGCAGGAAGGCATAGAGTTTGCTGGCGAAATGACATCGCACCAGAACCTTGCCAAAGTGCCTTCGGCACGTGCCTATGCAATGGCTGAGCTGCAGAAAGCTGGCGTGGAATTCCACTCGCTCACCGATGATCAGCTTGCTGTATGGAAGGATGCCGGTGGCTATCAGCGCAGCGAATGGGACAGCTTCAAAGTTGAGCTGGCCGGGTCCATGGACACATTTGCGAAGCTCGAAGAAGCTGCAGGCACGCAGGGCCGCTATTACGTCCACGACGCATAAGAAAGATTAGAGCGGCGTCGACGCGACGCCGCTCTTACTCTACGATAAATCCTATCACTGAAATCAAGCGAGAGACGTGAACGGTGTGGCTTCGTCCACACACGGTCGGGAGGACTCTATGTCAAGTACGCTTAAATCCTTGGACAAAAACCTAGAGCGCTGGGCGCTTCTGATATTCTACGTCATGCTCGTGGGCACGATGTTTATCGAGGTCGCACGACGCGAGGTGTTTTCGTATTCGTCGATCTGGGGCGAGGAAATCGTCCGCTACTCGTTCATCTATCTCGCGTGGATCGGTGCCGCTGCTGCAGTTAAAGAACGTGGTCATATACGTATTGATGTGATCATGGAATATGTAAATCCGCGCATCAAAGCACTGCTATATATGTTCGGGGACATCGTGATGGCGCTGGTCGCTATAGTTGCGCTGTATTGGTCGTATGAAGCCGTCCATGTGTCTTGGACATTCGGCTCGGTCACGCATGGTTTGCGCATCTCTCAAGTCTGGTTCCTATCGGCTGTTCCCCTCGGCTTTGCGCTGATTATGGTACGTCTGATCCAGTCTTTCATCCGCGATATAAATGACTTTCGTACCGGTCGCCCGGTTTACGAAGGCGACAAGCTTTTTGACTGAGGGGCCGGGACATGCTTTGGAATACACTTGAACAAACAATAGAGCTTGGCTGGGACTTTTATGGCCCTGTACTGCTTTTCGTCTGTCTGATCGCACTTGCCGTGCCGGTCTGGGCAGCGATTGGTGCCTCCGCGATTTTGATGCTGATGTGGTCGGGGGCGTTGCCTTTGTCGCTTATGGGCGAGAGCCTGTTTCACGGCATCGATCACTTCGCTTTAACCGCGGTGCCGCTGTTCATCCTGACGGGTGACGTGCTGGTGCGCACCGGCCTATCGCGCAAATTTCTCGACGTGGCAGAAGCGCTGACGCAATTCGCAAAGGGCGGCTTCGGTTCTGCCACGGTTCTGGTCTGCGGCATGTTCGCGGCCATCTCGGGATCTGACGCGGCCGGTGCGGCTGCAGTGGGTCGCATGACGATCGACCGTCTGGTCGAAAGCGGCTATCCGCGCCCTTATGCTTGTGCGCTTGTGGCGGCTGGTGCCTGTACAGGCATCCTGATCCCACCCTCGATTGCGTACATCATTATCGGTCTGGTTCTGGGTATATCCGCTTCGACATTGTTCCTGGCGGCAGTGATTCCGGGCATCGCGGTTCTTGTGGCGATCCTTGTCACAAACATCATCATGAACCGCCTCAACGGCTGGGAAGGTGGCGGCAACATTTCAGCGGGAGAGTATTTCTCGCGCCTCGGTGTTGCTCTGAAGTCTGGCTGGTACGCTTTTATCGTACCTGGCATCATCTTCTACGGCATCTTCTCGGGCCGACTGACACCAACCGAGGCAGGCGCCACGGCTGTGGTCGTGACGATCATCATGGGCTTCATCCTTAAGACGCTCAAGTTGTCGGACTTTCCTGCAATGCTGGTCAGCTCGGCTAAGGTGAACGGTGTTATCTTGCCGATCATCGCGTTCTCGCTGCCATTGGCACAGGCGCTGGCGATCATGGGTGTTCCACAGGGCTTCGTTGGGGCCGCGACGAACCTTACGAACGAGCCGTGGATCTTGATCCTGATGATGGTCGGCATTTTGATTGCTGCTGGTTGTGTGATGGAGACGACGCCGAACATCGTGATTTTGGCGCCAATCCTGAAGCCTTTGGCCGACAACATCGGGATGAACGAAATCCAGTTCTGCATCATGATGATCACAGCGCTGGGTGTGGGTTTCATCACACCGCCTTTGGGGCTGAACCTTTTCGTGGTGTCGGGGATTACCGGGGAGTCGATTCTGAAGATCGCTTACCGCGCCATTCCCTTCGTTCTCTTCATGTTGTTTGTGACGCTGCTGATCGCCTACATTCCATGGATCTCGACAGCGTTCCTTCCCGATATCTATAAATAAGGACTATTCCGATGGCGAGAGAGTATCTTAAGAAAGCAACCCTCACTTCGACAAGTGACGCCTCAAACGTGCACGAGCTTGTCGCAGGCATTCTGAACGATATCGAAGCAGGCGGTGACGCGAAGGCGTTGGAGTACGCGGCGAAGTTCGACAAATACGAGGGTAATGTGCTTTTGACCGAAGCCGAGATAGAGGCCGCTTGTGCCTTGGTCCCGGAGAAGCTGAAGCGTGACATCGAGTTTTCTCATGCCAACGTGAAGAAATTCGCAGAGGCTCAGAAAGCAACTTTGAAGGATATCGAAGTTGAGATCGTGCCGGGTCTTGTCGCGGGTCAGAAGACGATCCCAGTAGATGCGGCTGGCTGTTACGTGCCGGGTGGTCGTTACAGCCACATCGCAAGTGCCATCATGACCGTCACGACGGCGAAGGTCGCGGGCTGTAGCCACATCGTGGCCTGTTCGCCACCGCGTCCGGGCGTCGGTGTTGCACCTGCGATTGTCTATGCAGCGAAAATCTGTGGTGCTGACAAGATCCTTGCAATGGGTGGTGTTCAGGGTGTGGCTGCGATGACCTTTGGTCTTTTCGGCCTGCCGCCTGCGAATATCCTTGTTGGCCCCGGCAACCAGTTTGTGGCCGAAGCCAAGCGCATCCTGTTCGGACGCGTGGGCATCGACATGATCGCGGGACCAACTGATAGCCTGATCATTGCGGATGCTTCTGCCGATGCGACGATCGTGGCGGCTGACCTCGTGGGGCAGGCCGAGCATGGCTACAACTCTCCGGTCTGGCTTGTTACGGATGACCGTCCGTTGGCCGAAGAGGTCATGCGTCTTGTCCCGATCTTGATCGCCGATTTGCCAGAATTGAACCGCGATAATGCTGCGAAGGCATGGCGCGATTACGCTGAAGTCATCGTTTGCGGCGACCGCGAGGAGATGGCGGCAACATCGGATGACTACGCGCCCGAGCACCTGACGGTGCAGGCGCAAGACCTTGATTGGTGGTTGGAGAACCTGACGTGCTACGGCTCGTTGTTCCTGGGCGAAGAAACCACCGTGGCGTTTGGCGATAAGGCATCGGGGACAAACCATGTTCTGCCAACATCGCGTGCGGCGACTTACACAGGCGGTCTTTCGGTACACAAGTACATGAAGATCGTAACGTGGCAGCGCGCCACCCGCGACGGAGCTAAGCCCGTTGCGATCGCAACGGCGCGGATTTCGCGGCTGGAAGGGATGGAGGGCCATGCGCGGACCGCTGATATCCGTCTTGCCAAGTATTTCCCAGATGAAACCTTCGATCTGACTGCAAGCGACGAGTGACATGAACGCCGTCGACCGTCCTGACCTGACGGGCCATGTGGCCCTGGTGACCGGAGCAAGCTCCGGTCTTGGACGGCGTGCGGCTCTTGTTTTGTCTGAAGCGGGGGCCAGTGTGGTGGCCCTTGCACGGCGCGTCGATGCGCTTCGGTCTTTGGAGGACGAAGCACCGGGGCCGCTTGTGGCTTTGCCAGCGGACCTTAGCGACCGTGACGGGCTTGCCGATCTGGCCCGGCGCGCGACCGAGCCCTTTGGCGCGCCAGATATCGTCGTACATGCTGCCGGGATCAATACCCGCGAAATGGCCGATGACGTCACGACCGAAGGCTGGGACGCTACGATCCACTTGAACCTTGCCGTGCCGTTCTTTCTGTCTCAGTGCCTTGTGCCGGCTATGAAAGAAAAGGGTTGGGGTCGGATTGTGAATTTCGCCTCGTTGCAAAGTCACCGCGCTTTTCCGGGCGGGTTGTCTTATGGCGCGTCCAAGGGCGGCGTCGCGCAATTGACGCGCGCCATGGCCGAAGCCTGGTCGAAAGACGGGATCACCGCGAACGCCATTGGCCCCGGCTTTTTCCGCACCGAACTGACCGCTGCCGTGTTCGGCGACCCCGAACGCGCAGCGCGCAACGCCGCGCAGACCTGCATCGGGCGCAATGGCGAAGTTGAGGACATGGACGGGCCGCTGCTTTTCTTTTGTTCGGACGCTTGCGCTTATGTGACGGGCCAGGTCCTTATGGTCGACGGGGGGTTCACTGCGAAATGAAGGCACTGGTTTATACGGGCGCTGAAGCTCTGGATTACCGCGATGTGCCGGATCCTGTGGTCGTGTCCGACACGCATCTGATCAAGATCGACAGTGTCGGGATTTGTGGCTCGGACATGCATGCCTATCTTGGCCATGATCCACGCCGTCCCGCACCGTTGATCCTTGGGCACGAAGGGGCCGGGACCGTTGTTGGTGGTGGTCTTGACGGCACGCGTGTCACGATCAATCCGCTGGTGACCTGTGGCACCTGCGCTGCCTGTGTTTCTGGCAGCGACAACCTGTGTGCGACCCGACAGATTATTTCGATGCCCCCGCGCGAAGGGGCATTCGCAGAATACATAGCGATGCCTGAAGCAAACCTTGTGATCGTGCCCGCCGGTGTGTCGTTTGAGAAAGCCGCATTGGCCGAACCAATTGCGTGCGGCTGGCACGCGGTGCGGCTTGGCAAGGCGATCGTTGGTGGCGAGGCCGGATCGGCTTTGGTCATCGGTGGGGGGGCTATCGGCGTTGGCGCGGCGCTTAGCCTGAAAGCGCAGGGTGTGGCGGATGTGACCCTGAGCGAGCCTAACATTTTGCGCCGTAGCTATCTTGAGAAAACCGTTGATTTCAGGATAATTTCGTCAGATCAGCTTGGCGACGAGACGTTTGATATGGTTGTGGACGGCGTTGGCTTTGATGCCACGCGCGCAACGGCCTCGGCCCACGCCCGCCCAGGCGGCGTGATTCTCCATATCGGTCTTGGAGGGGGCACGGCGGGTCTTGATATTCGCCGCATGACGCTTCAGGAAATCACGTTCACAGGAACTTATACCTACACCGCGCAGGACTTCCGCGACACTGCGGCCGCCATTTTCGATGGCCGCCTTGGGCCGCTGGACTGGACCGAGGCGCGCGCCCTTGCCGACGGGGCATCCGCTTTCGCCGATATCCGCTCGGGGTCCACTGCGGCCCCGAAGATTATTCTGAAACCTTGAACGAAAACTTAGGAGACTGAAATGTCCGAAATACCGCAGCTTCTTGTCCACGAAAAAGCCGACAATGTCGGTGTGGTCGTTGTCGAGGGACTGACGGCTGGCACTGATATGCTGTGCTGCATCACCCATGACAACTCGACTTTCCGCTTAACCTCTAATGCGGATGTTCCGATTGGCCACAAGGTCGCGCTCACTGACCTGAAGGCCGGCGACACCGCGACCAAATACGGCGAAGACATTGGCAAGATCATCGCTGACATCAAAAAGGGTGACCACGTGCACACCCACAATTGCAAAACGAAACGCTGGTAAGGAACGAATATCATGGCTTCCAAATATTCCAACACGACTATCCACGGATACCGGCGCGAAAACGGCCGGGTTGGCGTGCGTAACCACGTTCTTATCCTGCCGGTAGATGACATTTCGAACGCAGCCTGTGAGGCTGTCGCCAACAACGTCAAAGGCACGATGGCAATCCCACACGCCTATGGGCGTTTGCAGTTTGGCGAAGACCTTGACGTGCATTTCCGTACGATAATCGGCACGGGCGCGAACGCCAACGTGGCGGCAGTTGTCGTCATCGGCATCGAGCCCGGCTGGACCAAGCGCATTGCTGACGGCATCCGGTTGACTGGCAAGCCAGTGGCCGAATTCTCGATCGAGCAAAAGGGAGACTTCGAAACCATCCGTGCAGCCTCTTGGGCGGCGAAAGATTTCGTTCACCATGCGTCTGAAATTCAGCGCGAAGAATGCGCGATTAGTGAACTATGGGTGTCGACGAAGTGCGGCGAAAGCGATACGACAACCGGTCTCGGCTCATGCCCGACGGTTGGCAACATGTACGATAAGTTGCTGCCCGAAGGCATCACGGGCTTTTTCGGTGAGACATCGGAAATCACTGGTGCCGAGCACATCTGCCAAAAGCGCGCGATCAACGAAGAAGTTGGCAAGCGCTGGCATGCGATGTGGAAGGCCTATCAGGATGACGTGATTTTTGCGCACCAGACAGACGACCTTTCCGACAGCCAGCCCACCAAAGGCAACATCGAAGGTGGTTTGACCACCATTGAAGAAAAAGCTCTTGGTAACCTTGAGAAAATCGGCCGGACCTCACAGTTCATCGACATTCTCGAGCCAGCAGAAGCGCCAAACTCGGGTGCTGGTCTGTACTTCATGGACTCCTCATCTGCTGCTGCGGAATGTGTGACTTTGATGGCTGCCGGTGGCGCTGTGATCCACACCTTCCCAACAGGGCAGGGCAACGTGGTTGGCAACCCAATCGTGCCGGTGATCAAAATCACTGCAAACCCACGCACAGTGCGGACCATGTCCGAGCATGTTGATGTGGACGTGTCCGGCATTCTTCGCCGTGAGCAGACCATTGATGAAGCAGGCGATGCTCTGATCGAAATGATCCGCCGCACCGCCAATGGTCGCTACACGGCGGCGGAAGCATTGGGTCACCGCGAGTTTTCGATGACCAAACTTTACCGAAGCGCCTAATTGCTTCGCGTGCGGCCCGCCGCGTGCGGGCCGCACGTTCCTAAATTCCGTAAGGCAAATATGATGAGTGAGACCGAACGGATCAGTATCGCTGATGCGACAGACCTTATTTCAAGGGCTTTGATGGCGTCCGGTGCAACTGAGGCGCAGGCGCGCCCTACGGCCGTGGCGCTTGTGTCGGCCGAGGCCGAGGGGCAGGTCGGTCACGGGTTCTCGCGTCTGGAAGATTACGCCGCGCAGGTGAAGTCCGGAAAGATTAACACTGATGCGGCGATCACGGTCACGGCCCTTCGACCTGCGTCAATCCTAATTAACGCCGATTGCGGGTTTGCTTACCCAGCGATCGAAACTGCCATTTCCGCGCTGATCCCGGTCGCCAAAGAAATGGGGATTGCGGTTGCGGCGGTCGGCAACTCGCATCATTGCGGCGCACTGTCATTGCAGGTGGAGAAGCTTGCTAAGGCGGGCCTGATTGGCATGATGTTTACGAACGCGCCCAAAGCGATTGCGCCATGGGGGTCGCATCAACCTCTTTTCGGGACCAACCCGATTGCCTTTGCAGCTCCACGTAAAGAGGCTAACCCTCTGATAATCGACCTTTCGCTCTCGAAAGTCGCGCGGGGCAAGGTGATGAACGCCAAAAAGCAAGGCAAGCCTATCCCGGAAGGCTGGGCGCTTGATGCCGCTGGCAACCCGACAACCGACGCCGAAGCCGCGCTTGGCGGCACCATGTTGCCGATTGGCGATGCAAAGGGCGCGGCCTTGGCTTTGATGGTCGAAATTCTGGCGGCGCCGTTGACCGGAAGCGCGTTTAGCTATGAAGCCGGTTCCTTTTTCACCGCAGAAGGCGTGCGACCCCGAGTTGGCCAGACCTTAATCGCGATCCGCCCGAATTCCGACGGAACTGGCTTTGCGGATCGGCTTGAAGAATTGTTAAAGTCGATCACCGATCTGGAGGGCACGCGATTGCCGGGGACGCGACGGCTGGCAGCGATAAAGGCCGCCGAAGCCGACGGGTTGACCGTTCCGACACGATATCTCGTTGCGGCACGTGCGCTTGCATCTTTCCATAAAACATAGACTTAACACCTGAGTGCGTCACGCACACAGCCCCAAGGAGCAAATCGAAATGCACAAGAAAATCCTGATCCCGGTGGCTCTTGACCACGCGCCTTTAGTATCTCGCAAGATTGAGGCCGCGCGGCATATGCTTGCGCCCGGCGGCACAATTACGCTTCTGACAGTGTTGGAGCAAATTGGTGGTTTCGTGGCAGAATTCGTGACGGTGAAACCAGAGAACCACCTGAGTGCGCGCGTCCTTGAAAAGCTGCGCCAAGCCGCTGGCGATGCTGCGGACATTGACTGCAAAGTTATCACGGGTAAGCCCGGCGTACAGATCACGAAGTATGCGAAAGACGCCGGCGTTGATATGATCATCGTTGGATCGCACAGCCCGGGACAAGAGGATTATCACCTCGGTTCAACCGCTTCTCGCGTTGTCCGCCGCGCGCATTGCTCGGTGTATGTGCTAAGGTAAGCACTTCAGTTTAGCGCGATTTCTCTTGGAAAAATGCTGCTAGTTGAAATTGCCATCGGGATGTCGATAAAGATCGAAGCGCTTCGCTGCTTTGTAACTGTTGTGGCACGGGTCGCTGGCGGAGGCGGCCAATGTGCTTGGGCGTGCTCCGTAGGCTGTGTCAATTGTTCTGAAGCAGTTCAAGGAACACGTCGGTGTACCCATTTTCGGGACTGCGCGAAAATCTCGCCTGACGCTGCTTGGGCGACAGATCCTTGGCGAAGCATGCCGCGAGATCGAGCATTTCGGCCGGACCGTAGCGGCAATCGACGGGCTGTCAAATGCTGAGCTTTGCCAGGTCAATCTGACCGTAACACTATCGATCCCGCAATCCATAATGCCGCCAATACTGCGCGATTTCGTGCAAACACACCGGACGTGCGGGTCGACATCAGCGGCGCGAATTACGAGAAGATCGAGCGGGACGTCTGCTCAGAAATTTTTGACATTGGCAAAAGCAGTCTGGGTGCGATGGCGGGCTATGCTTGCACGAAGCTATTTTCTGATCCCTTTGGCGTTATCTGCCGCGGGGATCACCTGCTGGCCCGGGATTAGAATTGTCTGACGTGGTCCGACCTTGTCGAAGACCTGTTTATTGCAAATAGGTTATGCCGCCGGATCACAGACGAAGACTTTCGGCCGATCCTTGCAAAAGCGCGTCTTTTGCAGCGAGAAACCACATCGCTTTTGGGGGCTGATACCGGCGGCGTGGGCATCACCGTCGTACTTCAGTTGGTTGTCGAGGCCGCACTTGCGCGTCCGCCGGGTGAGACATCTGGATGATGACCCAGCCGGGCCATTCACTTGCTCCGGCAACTCGTGCCATGGCTGCGGCGATCCAGAATTCAGACTTTCCGACAGGATCCGCCAAAACGTCATCTTGATTGACGCTAACTCAATTTATTTGCGTTCGATTGAATCGACTGTTCGTGGCTTTGTGGCGCAAAGCTAAACAAAACCCGAGTATAAAGGTGGACCCTATGGCGGAATTGAACAAGAATTACATCGCAGGGGCCTGGGTCAGCGGTGCATCCGAAATCGAACATCGCAAACCCGCGGATATCAGTGAACTGGTTGGCTTGTTCGCACAGGCTTCGTCATCGCAGCTCGATGACGCATTGGATGCGGCGGTGCGCGCTCAGACTGTGTGTCCGGACCGGGCGGATATTGCAGTAACAGGCGCGGCTTCCGGTCCTTTGGCGCTTGCCATTGAAGGGCTATCGCGAGCTCGTGGATTGTGAAACGTTTGTGGCCTTGTCGGATTTTGCAGCACGCACCTTTGTGCCTTCAACCGAAGCAAGCCGTGAAAGTGGCGCAGGGGCCGTATTAACTGACAACGACTAGGTTAGTTGCGTTGCGGTATGGCAAAAAATCGATATTCTTTCTCAATGGACTCTGACCTTATTCAATCAAGCGATCCGACCTCAACGGCTGATGGCTCTGCGACTCAACGCACCTATCGCACGATCCGCCGGATGATCGTCACGGGCGAGGTGAGGCCGGGCGAGAAACTGAAAATTGAAGGCTTGAGGTTGCGACTTGATACAGGAGCTTCGCCGATCCGTGAGGCGCTTAGCCTTTTGACGTCCGAGCATCTCGTGGAACGAATTGACCAGCGTGGGTTTCGGGCCGCGCCGACAAGTCGCAAGAACTTCGATGAGATTCTACTATTGCGCTGCGAGCTGGAAGATATGGCTTTGCGCAAAAGCGTCGCGGCTGCGGATGAGGCGTGGGAAGAGGCGCTTGTGCTGGCCCATCATCGGATGACACGGGCAAACAAGGCGCAGGCCGAAGATTTCGAGGACCATCATAAGGCGTTCCACATCGCGCTTTTGTCAAACTCTGACACTCCGATTTTGATGCGGTTTTGTTCGCAGCTTTATGATCTGAATATTCGCTATCGGTTCCTGGCGGGCCGGTCTCTGAATTATCAGCAACGCGATGTTGGTCTAGAACATACTGAGATCATGGATCGCGCGATTGCACGGGATGCAGACGGCGCATCTTCTGCACTTCTGAACCATTACCGCCGCACTGGCGCGTTTCTGGCCGAGCGGATATAAGCGTCGCGAGCCGCTTAGCCGCCTTCGGCCACCAATATCAGGCCGATCTCGGCATCGCCGACGCGCTTGATGCTGACACGCGGGTCGCGGATCGCCTGTTGAGCATCATTGTTCTGATCCATGGTGCCGTCCGTCGCCATTATTCCGCTGCCGCTTTCGTGAGGTCCGCTTCGTCGAAAATAGGGTTCGAGCAGATGCCGATGCCTTCGATCTCGATGTCCACGACCTCGCCGGGCCGCAACCAGCGCGGGTTGGGCTTTTTGGCGTGCCCAACGCCCGGAGGCGTGCCAAGAGCGATATGATCGCCGGGCTCTAGCGTTGTGTATTCTGAGATGATTGCGATGGTGGCTGCCACCGACCAGATCATGTTTGCGGTGTTGGAACTTTGCAGAATTTCGTCGCCAACGCGGCTTTCGATCTTTAGGCCCCTAGCCCCTTCAGGCAGGTCTTCGGGGGTCACGACGAAAGGCCCGATTGCGCCGGTGTCGTCGAAGTTCTTACCGGGTGTCCATTGGTGGGTCTTGCGTTGGTAATCGCGCACTGAGCCATCATTGAAGATGGTGTAGCCGAAGACGTGATCAAGCGCGCGTTCTTCAGGAATATGGCGCCCGCCTGTGCCGATGATGATCATCAATTCGGCTTCATAATCGAGTTTTTCCGAACATGATGGGCGCACCAATGGCGCACCTGCTGCCATGATTGAGTTTTTGCCACGCATAAACAATGCCGGGTAATCCGGGATGTCATAGCCGCCTTCTTTGATGTGATCGACATAATTCAGGCCAAGGCAAATGATCGTGCCAGGACACTGCACGGGCAGGGCGGGCGTGATGTCTGCAACTGCGATTGATCCGCCGAGGTCTGAAGTTTTGGCAATCTCGGCCATCAATGCGGGATCGTCGATCAGCCCTTGAAGATCGTCGCCAATACCGCGAAACTGCGCCGTCAGATTAAAAGCCTCATCGCCTTTAACGAGGTAGACGAATTTTGCCGCAGCTGCGTGGCCAACCATCAAGCGCATGTCGATCCCCTTGTTTTTCAGCCACTATTTGGCGATAAAATAGGATAATGTCAATTAAAATCGATATTTTGAGCTTGTGCAAGACGCCGGCTTGGGAAAGTTGCATAGCCGAAGTAAAGGCGCGCGGGTCCTTTGCGTTTGAATTGTTTGTGGTCATGTCGATGCCAGATAAAATGCCGAAGACCTGAAGGCAAATCTGCCAACTCATCTTGAAGTATAAGGGACAGTTGGTGCGCGACGGAAATCTG
>NZ_JBVCWP010000008.1:0-39975 GCF_057460485.1 Boseongicola sp. | reverse complement strand
GAAGCCAAACGCATCGCCGATCGCTTCGAATGGCATTACACGCCCAAACACGGGTCCTGGCTGAATATCGCCGAATGCGAACTCAGCGTGCTCGCCCGCCAATGCCTGGCCCGCCGCATCCCTGACCAAGCATCGTTGGAAACCGAAGTCACTGCCTGGTTCCAAAACCGAAACAACGCACAGACAAAAACCAAATGGCACTTCACTACTGAGGATGCCAGAACAAAGCTCCTCCACCTATACCCGCAAATTGACTGAATCACGGGACTAGGGCGCAAATAGCGCGCTCAACCACAGACCCACTATCCAAGCGGTTTCGACCCCGGTATCCTAAACCATCACTTGTTGAAAGTTGCTCCATATGCCCCACCAAACGTCCCGCAAAACGACCCACGACGCCGAAGAAGATGTTCGCAATCAGGACATCCAGATTTACGTAAACGGCACCCTGAAACACCGCTCGGAAGCGATGGTGTCCGTCTACGACAGCGGCTTCATGCTAGGGGATGGAATGTGGGAAGGCCTGCGGCTTTACAACGGCACATGGGCTTTTTTCGACGAGCACATGGATCGCCTTTTTGACTCTTGCAAAGCCGTCTCTCTCGACATCGGAATGACGCGCGCAGACATCCACGACGCGCTTCAGATGACGGCGAAAGCCAACATCATGACCTCGAACGCGCATTGCCGCCTGATGGTCACACGCGGTGTCAAGGTGAAGCCCTTCCAACACCCGTCGCTGAGCCGCACAGGCCCGACCGTCGTCATCATCATCGAACACTCCAAACCGGCGGAAACGGTACAAGCCAAAGGCATCCGCCTTGCGACAGTCCCGCAGGTGCGCGGACTGCCGATGAGTCAGGATGCCAAATACAACAGCCATTCGAAACTGAATTGCGTCATCGCCTGCCTTCAGGCCGAACAAGCGGGCGCCGACGAAGGCCTCATGCTTGACCCGCATGGCTTTGTGAACACCACCAACGCCTGCAACTTTTTCATCGTCCGCAAAGGGGCTGTTTGGACTTCGACCGGGGACTACTGCATGAACGGAGTGACGCGTCAAAAGGTCATCGACCTGTGTTACATCAATGATATTCCTGTTTTTGAACGGAACTTCTCGCTTGTGGATGCCTACGGCGCGGACGAGGCCTTCCTTACAGGCACCTTCGGCGCACAAACCCCGGTTGCGGAAATTGACGGAAAACCCATCGGCGAAAACGGAGGCCGTGGCCCCGTCCTTGACCGCATCCGCGCGCTTTACAAAGAGATGATCGCGAAGGCTACGACGTAATCCAGCCCGGCAATTTGGCCGAAACCCGCCCTGTCACAGCTGCCTCAGCGCATGCCTGAAGGCCTCCAAACCGCACTTTGCGGCCCGAAAGACCGAAGGCGTAATGCGCATATTTGCCAGAATTCGTCATCAGGACTTTCGTGTTCGCCGGAAACAGCGGCTCAGTGATCGAGCACCAGCAAATGTCAGGCAAAAACTGCACGCCTTGATTTTCCAGACCGTCGACGATACCCGCATCGCGGGCCGCCGCAAGAACCTCTCGTCCGATGGTTACGATAGCATCAACACCCTCCAAAATCGCGCGACCCTTAAGCAGATCGGCCAACGCGCGTACCTCGGAAAGGGACGCGTGCGGAGACCCGATTGCCACTAACTCCACCGCCTCTTCGCCCGCGTTCAATTCCCGCCAAGCATTCCCGAAATCTACCGCGCCCAGCCTCACTACGTCTGCATCTGGCGCGGGCGAAATTGCCCCCTCCGGTGTAACGCCCCGAATATGCAACATCGGCGCGCCCGCGGTCGTGCCAAAAGCCGCACAAAGCGCCTTCAAGTCGTCCTCGCTGGGCCGGGTGTCTTCCAAACCAACCAAAAGCGGCACCCGGCCCGCAGACGCTTTCCCCGTCAACCACCCAAGCAAAGGCCAGAACGCATCATCCACATCGTCTGGCACCGAAACTTCAACAATACGCCGCGGCATCCTCCCAGAATTCGTGTAGACGCCCGAAACCGCTGCCCGCCCGGTCAACGCGATACATAAATCAAGGTAGTCTGGATGCTTGGGCGTGCGCGCACCCAGCACCGAATTTGCATAGATCACCGCATTGGATTCAGACCAACCCACGCACTCGCCGCGCCGGGGGCGATCCTCAAGCAGATAAGGCGCGCACGTAAACGTCGGACGCGCCCCCATCTGCACATAGGCATCTGCCAACCGACTGGCACGATTTCCAAAATCCTCTGCCACGCCTTGTGAAATCCAGTTCTCGCGATCCACCGAGATCGCATTGATCGTTGTCGGGATCGCCACTTTCGCGCCCATCTGTGCCATCTTCTCGGCGAAGATCAGGTTGGCCGAATGCGCCAGAATACAGCCATCAATATGCCCGCGCGTGACGTCCATCAAAGCCGAAGCCCCTTGTGCGACGCCCATGAGACAGACAATCTCCATCGCCGTCTTTGCCGCCGCCCCCGACACCCCGTCCAGTACAGCGCGATCCGCGCCCGTAAGCGCCAGCCGCTCGACGTCGGCCCGTTCAAGTGCCAAGTGCAATCCATCCCCGTTCAACCGCCCGGCGACAAGTCCAGCCCGCCGGCTGCGCGCAAGCGCCGCGTAGGCATCAGATTGAAGCCGCAAAACTGTTATGGGCCGCGCGAATATTCGCTCTGACACCAATGCCCCAAGCGTCAGCACTTCCTCATCATCCGAGAAAACCAAAGCCGCCGGGGCAAGACCGTTCAACGCTAACTCAAGCAAAACTCCGCTGCCACTGCACGACCCGCGCGAGGTCGGCATCATCAGAACATTGCCGGTCACACAGGCCCCATGCTGCGGATGATGCGCGTCAATGATGATACCTGTTTCGGGATCAACGCCGCCCCAAAAGCTCAAACCCTCGGTGCAAACCAGAACCGCGCCTTCCGCGTCCCCGCCAGCCAAAAGAATCGCCGCTTCAGCCACGGAAATTAGCGCAATCCATAACGCGCAACGTGCTCGGCCAACGCCGTCACCGCCCGCGATTGCGCACCGGCAATCGCGCGGTATCCGCCAGCCACCAGATAGGGCACAGAGATTGAAAACCCCAGTGCGCGCTCAGGCTGTTCTTCATCTTCGGGCGCAACAAAATATTGCCCCGTCGCGATAAACGTCCCATTGGCCCGCGCCACAAAGATATTGACCCGGATATCCACCGTCGCTTCCGGAGCGCTTCTGAACGGCCAGGGATCCGGCGCTACACGCGCCTGCGTTATCGTCCTTAATGCCTGTGAAAGCCCAAGCGTCACGGCCCGCACCTGATCATCAGCCCAAAGCGTGTCGGGGCTTTCCACAAGCCTTCCATCCTCCGTTTCCGTCACTAAAAACTCGGCCGCAGCATAGCTCGGCAAAGAAACCTCGCGTACCGATACGGACGTGTACCGAATACCGATCCGTTCCGCAGGGACCGCCGCCTGCCCCAAAAAGCGTGTGGCTTCTCCACCTGAACTACAGGCTGCAAGTGCCAGCGAAAAAGCGATAATAAAAGGCAAACGTCCGAGGTTCATGTCAACGTCCTATAATAACTGAGTTCGGGCGGCGCTCCAGCGCACGGCTCAGGCTTTCAAAGGCCTTCGCCGCATTTCTGATGTCGCGCAAAGAGGCACGCGCCTCGCGGCTCAACTCGGAATTCTGATCCACACCCGACAGCGTGTTTTCAGCCCGCTCCACCAAAGTCTCGATGCGCACGGCAAGGGACGGCAATCCCGCAACGGCCGTCTCTATTGCCGCCGCCGCCGTTTCCGCCGACGCCAATGTCTGATTCAGATTGCGAACCGCACCGCCTTCACGCAACTCCAAAATCGCTGCCTCGACCTCGGCCAACGCCGTGGCTAACGCCCCTGGCAAAGCCTGTGTGTCTTTTGACGCAAACAGCATTTCCGCCGAGGCCAGCGTCTCGTTAACCTGTGCAATCATTGTCTCAACCGGCAATGACGCCACACGATCTGACAGCGCGGTCAGGGATGTCAGCAACTCCGGCACGCCCGCCACGCTTATCTCAATCCCTGTCGCAGCCGCCGTCGCCGAATCGACCGCGCCCTGCAATCGCGCCACCAAATCGGCTTCGCTCAAACTTGCCGTAACGATCCGCATGTCGGCGGCTGCCAACTGCAATTCTCCGACCAGCGCCGACACCTCTGCCGGCAAAGTCTGCAATTCCTGCGAGCCCACCAAGCCGCGCACATCGCCGATCAACCCACGCACATCGCCCGGCACCTGTCGCACATCTTCTCCGCCCACAAGCGTCTCGGCCGCATCCAGAAACCCGATAGCGCTCACTAGCAATTCCTCGATGGGCAGCGCGTTTATCCGCTGAAACACGCCTTCAGCGGTCGCCGTCATATCCGATATCTCGCTCTGTGCGCTGGGCAAAATCGGATAGGGTTCCGCCGATAGGTCCATCAGCTCAATCGGCGCATCCGGCACCTCAATCATTTCAACCTTCAGCCCGCCGGTCAAAATTGTGGCCGTCACAAGCCGCGCACGCAGCCCCGCATCCACGCGCTGTTCAAAGTAGTCCAAAGGGTCATCAAACTCCGCGACATCCAGCGACAACCGCGAGGGAAGAAGCGCCAAAGTTGCCAGCAATCGAACCGCGTCGTCGCCAAAACGATCCTCGTCCACGATCCCGCGGATGCTGGACACTTCGCCGATCCGAACGCCCTCCAACTCGACCGGAGCCCCGACTGCCAAACCGCTAAAGTTTTCGCGAAAGACGACCGTCAGATTTAATTTTGTGCCCTCGCTTGTATCGAAAAGGCTCGCCCGTGCGCGCCCCTCATCGGCAAATAGTCCAAATGCCGCACCGTCCAGGGCAGGTCGTCCACCCGAGACAATTGTCTCAAACGCCACGCCGCCGCCGATCAGGGACGCAAGGGATGTGAAGTCCAACTCCGCCCCGCCCGTACCAATGGAAAAGGTAAACCCCGACGTGTCCCAAAACCGTGTCGCTGTCGTGATGATCTTACCGTAGGGCTCGAAAACAATGGCGTTGGCTTGTGCGTTCACGCCGTCGTCAGACAGCCCCGGCTTGCCAATGCGACCAACTTCTATGCCCTTGTAAAGGATTGGCGCGCCCTCGCTTAGTGCCGCACCCGGACTGGCATTGAGCATAATCCTCAAGCCTGCCTGACCGCCCGCCGCCAAGGGGGGGTCGCCCAGCGCCTCATGGCGCACCACAAGGCCATCCGGCTCGCCGTCCCAAGCTCCTTCGATGTAGACGCCGCTTAAAACCGTATCGAGCCCCGTCACACCACGCGCCGTCACTTCAGGCCGGATGATCCAGAATTGCGCATCCGCATCGACAAAAGACGCGATGTCTTTGTCCAGCCGCACTGTCGCCAGCACGCGATCCAGATTGTCCGAAAACGCCACATCTTCGACAAGGCCAACGTCGACGTCACGATATCGCAAAACCGTCTCTCCGGGTGACATACCGGCCGCGCTTTGGAACGAAATTTCGATCACCGGTCCGCGATCCGAATAAGACTGCCATGCCACGCCCAGCGCCACCAAAAGCGCGGCCATCGGCACCAGCCACACCACGGACGCGCGCTCAAACAAAGACTGGCGCACCGACTGCACAGGGATCTCTGGAGGTTGGTCCGTCACTCGCGTCCCACCTTATCAATTTCAATACCGTCCCAGATCATCCGCGGATCAAACGCCTGTGCCGACAACATGGTGAAGATCACCGACAGAGCAAACGCAAGACTGGCAGGCCCGGGCTGAATGGCCGCTACCGCGTTTAGCTGCACCAGTGAGGACAAAATAGCCACCACGAAGACGTCGATCATCGACCAGCGGCCAATGTATTCGACAATCTCGTAGGTGCCATGGCGCGCTTGCGGTGACGCGCGCGAAATGCGCCTTACACTCAAAGCAAGAAAAGCGATGCTAACAAATTTTCCGACCGGGATCACAACGCTCGCCACTAGGATAATCAAAGCAATCCCGCATGAGCCATGCGCCGCTAATTCCACGGCCCCGCCCACAATCGTCGAGCTTTCGGTATGCACCAAGGTGCGCGTTTCCAGCATTGGATAGATGTTGGCAGGCACATAGCAAATCAGACCGGCCAACCACCACGCCCAGACCCGTTGCAGGCTGCGGCGCGACCGCGAAACGACACGAGACCCACAGTTCGGACAGACATCCGTGCCCATTGGCCAAGCCCGCGCACAGGTACGGCAGCCAACCAAGCCCGCATCGCGGGCGGTCAGGACGGGGTCTGTGATGCCAACGCGTTCCATACTGACCAACTACACATGAACTTCTGCTGGATCACAATGAGCACCGTCAGAACGGCAAACATCCAAAACGCCGGCCCAAAGGTGACTTGTGCCAGCCCCGCAACCTTCACCAGCGATACCGCACAGCCAATGGCAAAGACTTCCGCCATCGCCCAGGGACGCATTTTCTGTGCCACCCGAAACGCCGCGCGCGCGCCCGGCAAGGCGGGTCGATCCAGCATGATCGGCGCCAATACATAAATTATGAGCCCCACTCGCAGCGCCGGGATCGCAAGGATCATGGCAATTGTCGCGACCACCAGAACCGTGAGGATACCGTTGGAAAAAGCATAGGCGATGTCCAAAACAGACGCCGCATTCGCCACTCCCCCCGCCTCGATCCGCAAAAACGGAAATACCGCCGCGCCGATGATCAAAATCATGGTCGCTATAGCCAGTGCGACGATCTGCAACGCCGCCTTCGCCCGTGGAGCCGCCAAAACCGTGTGACACCGCGCGCAAACTGCGACTTGCCCCCGCTCCGGCTGACGCACCTTATACAGAGCATCACACTCGGTGCAGACGATCAGTTCGCCCAGTTTTGAGGTGTCTATCATGTCGCTTTATACCGCAGCACCGACCGGTTCGCCAACGAGCGTGAGATCACGGCGCGATCACGCCTTTCTTCAGGATGATATTGCCGTAAAGGCGCGACTCGCCGGTCTGCACAGCGGCAAACGCCTTGCGCGCCAAATCGTAAAACGCAAACCTCTCCACCTTGGCAATCGGCGCGGGATGATCGGCAACACTGTCGATGATTCGCTGAAATTCGCCCACAACGGGTGGCAAGCCGTACGTGTCCTCGACCATCTGCATCACCAGCGCCGGGTCTGGAACGAAGGCATCCAGCGGCATCAACGTCAGCACAGCCTCAAGCGCGTCCGTCGCCGATATTCCATCCATCCAGTAGCATTGCAGCCCCATCGACTGGACCGGAAATTTGCGTCCCCCGGAACAATCCGTGTCACCATGCCCCATCGCCTGAAGCGTCCAAAGCAGATCGGGTGAAAGGATATTTGGTATATTGCGTAACATGCCGTTACTTTTGGGTTAATACTGTCAAAACACAATCTGAAACCGCGCCCCGGCGTCGCTTGGCTCAAGCGTAATCTCACCGCCATGCGCCAACAAAAGCGACTGCACAATCGCCAGCCCCATGCCCGTGCCGCCTGCATCACGGCGGGTGGTAAAAAACGGCTCAAGGCACTTGTCGCGGTTGCCCGTCGAAATCCCCGGCCCATTATCCGAAACCGTCAGCACAGCCCCCTCCGAAAACGCCCGTCCCTCAATCCAGACGCGGCCCGCACCGGACGCCACCGCGTTGTTCACAAGATGCGTCAGCACGATGCCAAGACCGGTCCTCGACAAAGGAAACGCCACATCGCCGCCCGTGACATCCACGATGATCTCAGCTTCGGGCAAAGGCACTGCCCGCAGTAGTGTCTCGCCATGATGCATCGGCGTGCGCGCCGCCGCGATCTCGCGCGCGGCCGCCAAAAGACGCTCAAGGCGAGCTTCGGCTTGGGAAATCGTAGACACCAGCCCGCGCGCCTCAGCCGACATATTTTCTTCCGACGCCAGCAACTCGGCCGCGCCCCGAATGGCGGTCAAAGGTGTTTTCAACTCATGCGTCACGTGGTCCGCATAAGATCGCACTGCCAACTCGCGCGCTTGCAAAACCTCGGCCATATCAAGCACCGCTTGCCCCAGATCGCCAATTTCAGGTGTTCCGTAGTGCTCCATCGGTTCGGCCACGCCGCCACCCCGGATCACTTCAGCGCGCTGCGCCAAGCCTTGCACTGGGCGTAAGATCAAACGCCACAACAGCCAGCCTAGCACCAAAGTCGCTCCGAACGCCCCGACCGCAACGGTCAAAAGCGCGCTCCCTGCACTTAATCCCGGAGCCAGAACGTCTACGACTACCAAGCCAAACACCGGCAACACCAGCACGGCCAACAACGATCCGCCTAGGACCAGCATCAAAGGCGGCCGCCACTTTACTCTCAGTTTGCGCCGCACGGGCCCATCCTCAATCCAACGCCATGCAGCGTATCAATCGCATCGTCCAACCCCGCATCGCCCAACTTCGTGCGCAAATTCCGCAAATGGCTATCAAGCGTGCGATCCGACACCATCATGCCGGGTCCCCAGATTGCATCTACTAACTTCGGTCGCGAAAACACCTGAGCGGGCCGCGCCATCAGCCGCGAAAGGATCGCTATTTCCGTCGCCGTCAATTGAACCGACACCCCGTCTACACGACAAACATGTGCCTCAGCCGACAGCGAAAGACGTCCACGTACCAAAGCCCGCGCCTTTGGCACAACAGCCTTCGTGCGCTTCAAAATAGCACGGACACGGGCCACAAGCTCTCGCGGAGAAAACGGCTTCGTCACATAGTCATCGCCGCCCATTTCAAGCCCGAGAATACGGTCAACCTCGTCATCGCGTGCCGTCAGAAACAGGATCGGAACCTCGGATTCCCGCCGGATTGCACGGCACAATTCAAGCCCGTCCATCTCCGGCATTCCAATATCCAGAATGGCAAGATCAGGCTCGCCCACCTGGGTCTCACGCAGGCCTTCAATGCCATCACGCGCCAAATTCACACGAAAACTCGCGCGCTCTAATGCAACCTTTAAAACATCCCGGATCTGAGGGTCATCATCGACCACCAAAATCGTTGCGTCATTCATTCAACACTTCTCCTCGCGCGGGCAGCTTATCTGCGGATGTGCCGAGGCGCGAGGGGATGTGTCACCCCGGCCACCCGCCTTACTCTTCACCAGACCTACCATCAGACTGGTGCAAGTGGTCGCGACGAAATGTGCAGAACTCGTGCAACGCATCCGGCGCTTAAGGCGCCACCAAAGCAAATCGCAAATCCAACGTCCGGCCCGCAGCCCCGCGTAAATAGCAGGCCGCACGTATCGCGCGCTGCATAAGACGCTCATTCTCAGCGGCCGCTTCGGCGTCGCACTGCGTGACAATCTCTGCTCTAAGCCGAAGATGCGCCGCATCAATCCAGTCCGGACCGCCCAACGCACGTCGCAACTCCAGATAGATGTCAAAGCCAAGCTGCTCCCAAGCAGCGGCCTCTTGATAGCTGCATGCCTCAAGCATAACTTGACACACCCTAAGCGTCGTTCCGATACATCCAAGTGGCTCTCGTGTGGTTTGAAGACATGCGACTATTCGGGCGCGCTTTGACGCGGCCTTCTCAGCAGTCACCTCAGAATGAACGCTTCCGAATTCTTCCAACGTCAGCGGCTCGGCCGTCGCGCCTGATGACAGGAAACAGGCCACGGCGGGAACAGCTAAGAATAAGGCGATTTTGCGCATGTTCAGACCTCCTGAGATCCGCTTAACATGCGCGCGCCCGCGCATCAAAAACAACAGCCCATGAGCGAGAACCTCGCGCCCCCTTTCCGACACCGCACGACCATCCTATAAGCCCCGCAAACCAAAACCCCAGAGGCCAGACATGCGCAGCGCCACCATCACGCGAAAAACCGCAGAAACCGATATCACCGTCGAGATTAACCTCGATGGCACCGGCTCTTACGACAACCAGACCGGCGTAGGCTTTTTCGACCACATGCTTGACCAACTTGCTCGCCACGCGGTGATTGACATGAAAATCCGCGCAAGCGGTGATCTGCACATCGACGACCACCACACAGTTGAAGATACCGGCATCGCGCTGGGTCAGGCTCTTGCGCAAGCAATGGACGACAAGCGCGGCATCCGTCGCTACGGAAGCTGCCTTTTGCCAATGGACGACGCTCTTGTGCGCGCAGCCCTTGATCTGTCGGCCCGACCCCACCTTGTGTGGAACGTCGCCCTTCCGACCGCGAAAATCGGCAGCTTTGACACTGAACTGGTGCGCGAGTTTTTTCAGGCGTTCGCGACCCATGGTGGCATCACGCTGCATGTGGACGCTCTGCACGGGTTGAACAGTCACCACATTGCTGAAGCCGCCTTCAAAGCGGTCGCGCGGTCGTTGCGCGATGCGCTCGAAGTTGATCCGCGCAAGGCGGACGATGTGCCTTCGACCAAAGGTGTGCTCTGAATTCGACGATGTCGCGAGGGGCAACCCCTCGCGCTCACCGGAGTATTTTAACCAAGAAGAAAGACAAACAGGACATGCTGACCGTCCTTATCGACTATGCTGCCGGCAATCTTCATTCGGCCGAAAAAGCCTTTCAGCGCATGGCGCGCGAGGTTGATGCGGGCGATGTGCTTGTGTCGGATCGCGCCGAAGACATTGCGCGCGCAGATCGCATCGTCCTGCCTGGCGACGGCGCGTTCCCTGCTTGTATGTCCGAACTTAAAGGACAGACCGGGCTTTATGACGCATTGATTGAAGCTGTCGAGGTGCGGGCGCGGCCCTTTTTGGGGGTTTGCGTCGGCATGCAGTTGATGGCTAAGGCAGGCCATGAATACGAGGAGACAACCGGTCTTGGCTGGATCGACGGTGAAGTCGGTCGTATCGCGCCGTCTGATCCGACCCTAAAAGTGCCACACATGGGATGGAACGATCTGGTGATCGACACGCCCCATCCGGTGCTGGCTGGAATTGCCACAGGCGACCACGCCTATTTCGTTCATTCCTATCAGATGCAGGTGGCTGACCCAGACCAGCTTTTGGCCCATTGCGAATACGGTGGCGCAATCACCGCAATTGTCGGCACAGGGACCATGGTCGGCACGCAATTTCACCCCGAGAAAAGCCAGTCCGCAGGTCTGCGGCTGATTGCTAACTGGCTGACATGGGCCCCTTAGGTGCTGCGTTAACCATTTGCGCCTGCGAACGCATGCACCGACGTTACACCGACTTAGCACCGACATAGCGTTACCGCTTGTTTTCATCCACTTAGGGCTGAAACCTAAACAAGCGCTACTTGCGCGCTAACTAGTTCACGCGGGTCCAGGTCTGTCCACGGCAGATGCCAAATACACAGCCCTAAACTTCAAGGATCGGTCCTGAAAGCTCCATTTTCGAGCTGTAAACCTTGTCGCGATGCGGAGCCCAGATCTTGCCGCCGCTATAGGCGCCGCCTCCGTCCGCTTCCATATCCCAGATCATCTGCTTGCCGATATTGGCGCTTTCAATCTCGGCCCCTGATCCATCAAACGCCTTGCGGATAACCGCGCAAACATTTGTTTCACAGGCGCAAATCTCAACATGTCCAAAGTTCCCCTCATCGCCCGGTTGGATTTTGTGGGTGCCAAGAACGGCATCCTGAGCAAATGCCGGAACCGCGATTAAAATGGCGATCACAACCAAAGTGGCGCGAAGTCTCATGTGATGTCCTCCCTTGACTGCGGGGAGCCTGCCAAGGTGGCGAGGCGTCAGGCAGGAGTGACGTTCGGTCCCTTGCCTCTTGCCCCTTGCGTCAAGCCGGGGCATGACAGCGCCACCCTCAAAACGGAGCGCATGTCCGATGATCCTCTACCCCGCCATAGACCTCAAAGACGGCCAATGCGTCCGGCTTTTAAAAGGTGAAATGGACGCCGCAACGGTTTTTAGCGACAACCCCGCAGCGCAAGCCCGCGCCTTTCAGGACGCCGGAGCGCAGTGGGTGCACCTTGTTGATTTGAATGGCGCATTTGCCGGAGAACCCGTGAACGGGAACGCTGTCGAGGCGATCTTATCAGCGCTTGATGTTCCGGCGCAGCTTGGCGGCGGTATCCGCGATATGGCCACGATTGAAGCCTGGCTGGCCAAAGGGCTAGCACGCGTGATCCTTGGCACGGTCGCTGTCGAAGACCCCGACCTTGTACGGGATGCTGCAAAGGCCTTTCCGGGGCAGATTGCGGTTGGACTTGATGCACGCGAGGGGCGCGTTGCAACTCGGGGGTGGGCGGAAGAAACCGACATTCAAGTGACTGATCTCGCGCGTAAATTCGAAGACGCCGGAATCGCCGCGATCATCTACACCGACATAAACCGCGACGGCGCTATGGCTGGCCCCAACCTACCTGCGACCGAAGCCCTCGCCCGCGCCGTTGATGTTCCCATTATCGCCTCTGGTGGTGTCTCCTCGATGGCAGACTTGCGCGCATTGAAGGCTACTGGCGTGATCTCAGGCGCCATTTCGGGCCGTGCATTATACGATGGCGCAATTGATCTGGCGGAGGCTCTGACGATGCTGGATAACAAGTCTCCTCTGCGCTAAGACAGCCCCATGTTGAAAACACGGATCATCCCCTGCCTCGACGTGGCCGACGGCCGCGTTGTGAAAGGTGTGAACTTCGTTGACCTCATCGACGCGGGCGATCCGGTTGAAGCCGCAATCGCATACAATGAGGCCGGAGCGGACGAGCTTTGCTTTCTGGATATTCACGCAACTCACGAAAATCGTGGGACAATGTATGATCTTGCCACGCGCACGGCCGAAAAGTGCTTTATGCCACTGACCATCGGTGGCGGAGTGCGCACGGTGGACGATGTGCGCAACCTTCTGCTCGCCGGAGCCGACAAGGTCAGCTTCAACTCGGCGGCAGTTGCCGACCCAGGCGTCGTCTCACGCGCCGCTAATCGCTTTGGCAGCCAATGCATTGTGGTCGCCATCGATGCGAAAACCGTCGCGCCGGGACGTTGGGAAATCTTCACGCACGGAGGTCGCCGCGCCACTGGAATAGATGCTGTGGATTTTGCGCGAACCGTGGTCGCCAAGGGCGCAGGCGAAATTCTGTTAACGTCGATGGACCGCGACGGCACCCGCGCGGGCTTTAACCTACCGCTTACCCGTGCGATCTCGGACGCGGTGCCGGTGCCGGTCATTGCTTCGGGCGGTGTGGGCACTTTGGACCATCTTGTCGAAGGCGTCACCGAAGGCCGCGCCAGCGCTGTCCTTGCCGCCTCGATCTTTCACTTTGGCGACTACACCATTGGCGAGGCCAAAGCCCACATGGCCGCCGCCGGCATCCCCGTGAGGCTGACATGAGCGCAATCGAGAGACTGGCCGCAACCATCGAGACCCGCAAAGGTGCGGACCCTGCCTCTTCGTGGACCGCAAAACTCTTGTCGCAAGGCCCTGACAAAGCGGCAGAAAAGTTTGGGGAAGAAGCCGTCGAAGCCGTTATCGAAGCGGTCCGCGGTGACCGCGAACGTCTGACGGCCGAAGCCGCTGACGTACTGTATCACCTGCTTGTCATGCTGGCGGCACGCGATGTGTCACTGGCTGATGTTTTGGCCGAGCTTGAGCGCCGTGAAGGCACCTCCGGCATCGAGGAAAAAGCGTCTCGCCGCTGATCTCAGGCGCTGTTGGGATTGACCAAAAGGCGGCGGTGCTCGATCGCCGTGCAGCGATCTTCAATCACGGTCACACCCTGGCGTTCAGCCAACTCCCGTGCCTCGGTATTGCGGAGATCAAGTTGCATCCAGATGATTCGCAGGCCCTTCAGGGTCGCAACAGCCTCGGTCACCACCGGTAAAATAGCTGCGGAATTTCGAAATATATCAACGAGATGCACGTCCTCTTTGATGTCTGCCAAACGCCCTACCACGGTCTGACCAAACAGCATCTCGCCAACATACCAGGGATTCACCGGGATCACTCGATAGCCAACCGAAGCCAAATAATTGCCAACACTATGACTGGCGCGCGCGGGCTTCATCGACGCCCCGACAAGGGCGATGGTCCGCGTTTCCAGCAATGCGCGTGCGACGCGTTCGTCCGAAGGGATCATTATCTAAAACCATTGGCCAACTGAAAAAGACGCCCGGTGCCAAGGCACCGGGCGCCAGTCACGGAACGAGGGACAGTTAGTGAGCGCAGGTGTTCCGGACCCACGCCGCGTAATTCACATGGGGTCATGCGGCCCGGAAGGAAGTCGGCTTCCCGAAGTTGTGATCACCTTCCGCTGAGGCGTTTTAGCCTTCCAGCACGCGCGGCCAGTTCGCATCTGCCGACACAATATGGTCGTCACGTTTCAAGTTCCAAAGTGCCCACACCGACCGCGAGTAATCAAAATAGAGACGGACCTCATAGATCGTCCATACCGCCGGATCAGTCGACGCCGTATAGCTTTTCGACACCGCATAAGCGCAGTAGCCGGCGTATTTTGGCGCAAACGCTTCAGGATCCGCATCAAACATCTCCGTGTGGGCCGCACTTGCGAAATGGACCATCGCGCCGTCCCATTGCTAGGATAACCTGGGAACACCCCTAGCTGGCTTGCCTTCAGTGAAATAGGCCACGAGATCATAGCCGTTGATCGCGATATCACCTGTTGCGTTGACCAGTGGCTCAGCAGCGACCGCAGATTGCGACAGAAGGGCGGTCGCCGGCACTGCAGTTGCGGCGGCGATCAGAAGAAGCGGGTCTATTTAGCATTGCTAAGGTCCTTTACGGCGTTCTGTTTAAGCAAAGATGGAAAGTCGGTCGAACCGCCGAAAGTCATGTCGCGCCCATGTGACCGCGCCGCTCCAAATGCATGAGATTTATTACAAAATCCCAGTCGAAAATGTCAAAAACCTCTTCAAAAACATCCTCGGCGATCTCCCCGCGCATCTGTCCTGAGCATCTTCAACTCATGAAGCGGCGCACCGCAGTTCGAGCAGGCAAGCTCGTGGCGGTCTTCTCCTCCAAGAAAAAGTGCCGCACGCGAACCGCAATAACAGCAGGTGGCGATCTTCTGCGAATGCGGCACGGGTTCGGTCTCCTTAGCGACGTCCTGCAACATATAGGGCAATCGCCGCAGCATTTGAGACGTTAAGCGAGCCAAAATCGCGAGCAAATGGGATATGAGCCACCACATCGCAGATCTCGCGCGTTTTTTCGCGAAGTCCCGGCCCCTCAGCCCCAAGGACCAGTGCGACGGGCCGATCTGAAGCCACTGCCAAAGCCGTTTCCAATGGGGTCTCCACCGCGCCGTCAAGCCCGATCAACAAATATCCCATCTCCCGTAGCTCCTCCATCGCGGCCGCCAGATTGGCCACACGCAGATAAGGTTGCCGCTCAAGGGAGCCCGAGGCCGTCTTGGCTAAAGCGCCGGTTTCAGGCGCAGCATGGCGCGCGGTCGCGATCACCGCCGAGGCCCCAAAAACTTCTGCCGACCGCAATATTGCCCCAACGTTGTGCGGGTCAGTTACGCGATCTAGACACAGCGCAATGCCGCGCGGCCCGGCATCCGACAGTCGCTCCTGCACGCCCCCCCAGTTCAGCGGCCGCACTTCCAAAGCCGCTCCCTGATGAACCGAACTAGGGTCAATCGGAGCCGGAAACTTGCGCGGATCAGCGATTTCCGGCGTCAGTCCCGACGCAGGGATCGCCTCGCCCAACCGGTCAGCTGCGTTTTTTGTCACGATCAAGCGCAGCTTTTCACGGCTTGAGTTTTCCAGGGCATCGCGCACGGCGTGTATTCCAAAGAGCCAAAGCGTCTCCGAAGCCGCCTGACGGCGCGCCTTTTCCTTTTCGACGACCCACATTGGCTTCTTCATAACAGTACGCTCCTTCTTGCAGGTTTGGTTGTGCGGTGCAGGCCCCGAGATGACAAGTGTCATCTGAAGGCAGTGATTTTGGTGTTGACCCATCGCTGCCACGGCGATATCTGACCGCGCAGGCCAAAGCTATGGTCCGCGTGTGGGCGACAGGCCGCAAGGTGTGGCAGGGGACTGTAACTCCCTCGCGGAGACGCACGCCTGGTTCGATTCCAGGGTCGCCCACCACTCAGTACTCCTAAAACTACAGGCAGTTCACTGCTGTGGAATAGTGTTTATATTTCCGTGAGTTGTGGGGAAGTAGAGCGCCAGAGACCTCACAAATCGTCTCTGATCTTAGCACTTTCGGGGTTGTTTTAGGGAAAGTCTCAGCGGGGCAATTTACGCGTGAGGTCTTGAGCTGGTCAAATCGACCTCAAAGCTGCGCAAATCCAAGGACGCGACGCTGCTCGGCCCAATCCAATGGCAGCTCGGGGAGCGCCCGCAGTGTTTTAGCGGTGAGATGCGGTGGCTGGCGGCCTTCCAGAATCGCGGTTGAGATGTCTGGCGCCAGCCAGGCCAACGGAAGGATGCGGCTGACACACCCGCTGCGCAAACCCTCTCGCTCTGTGATTTGTTGAACAGTTATGGCTTTGCCTTCAAGAAGTTCACCCGCCCACCGTCTTGCGTCTGCAATCAGTGCAATAAGGTCCTGATCTTCTTGTGGAGCATTTTCGGCTGCAATGATGATCGGCTTGGCGCAGCCGTTCTGACGCCTTTGGAACGGGATCTCGAAGATTGCAGGTATTGGTGTGTGAGCTGCTTCGGGTTTTGCGAGTGCCGCGAAGTTCAGCGAGACGACCAACCGACCTCGGTATGCGTCGATACGATCAATGATGTCCGTGAAGGGCTGTCCCAGCCCATCGCCCTCCGTTCTCTCCTTGTCCAGACCGAGCTTTTCAATTGCTTGTAAGTTGACGGCCAAGCTTGCTTGGCTCTTGTGACCTTTGGTCTGACTGACTAACCATCGCGTATCGTTCAGCCGCTCTTTCAGCCCACTCATTACAACCCTTTCGATCTCATCTGCTGGCAAGCGCTCAATCTCGGATTTGTCTTCTGAACCGCGAACTGCCGTTGTGTAATACCAGTATCGCTTCGTCCGGGTTGACCCGTCTGCGCGGATTGACTTGCTGGCGTAAGTCGTTCGCATCGCTCGACCTTTGGTGTCAAACAGTATGCCGTCCAGAAGGCGCTTGGCGGATCGACGGGTTGAACTGATCTTCTTGCCGCCATGATCCGCCAGTTGGGTTTGGACGCGCTTCCAGGTGGCGTCATTGATGATCGCGCCCTGCAGCCCTTCGTGCAGCGCGTCCTTGTGTCGAACTTTGCCGATGTAGATCGGATTGCGCAGGATGTTGTAGAGTGCGCCGCGTGAGAAGGACGTGCCGCCACTAACATGTCCAAACCGGTTGGTTCGTCGCTTGCTGACAATGCCCAACGCGCGCAGCCGTACACTGAGCAGCCGGACCGATCCCTGCGCGCGATACTCAGCAAAGATCGTTCGGACCGCAGCAGCTTCGTCCGGGTCCACCACCAGCGCTTTGTCGATCACATCGTACCCAAGCGGAATGGTACCGCCAATCCACATACCTTTGCGCTTTGACGCCGCAACCTTGTCTCGAATGCGCTCGGCCGTCACCTCGCGTTCTGTCGGGCTTGCCCCAACGCCAGCGCAGGGTTTCCAGCGTACTGAAATGAATTGAATCTTCGATCCTCCAAATTCTAAGTATAGGGGCGGACCGATTCAAAGGGGGAGGATCACTGGACCGATGTGTTCCTGCACAATAAGGTTTCAATTGTGACTCGCCTCGCGCAAAGCTTGGCAGAACGCACAAAAAATTTGGGGGGAACATGGTAATTAGTTCTTTGGAGAGCCTTCGCGAGCATTTGCAGTGGGCGATCGAACTGGAGCATGCGACGTTGGCGCCATATTTGACTGCACTCTATTCGATTAAAGATGGCACGAATATTGAATCAGCTGAGGTCATAAAGAGTGTATTTCTCGAAGAAATGCTGCATATGGCATTGGCTGCCAATATTTTAAACGCGATCGGCGGAACACCTCGCTTCGATTATAAGGGCTTCATTCCTACCTTTCCCACTCCATTGCCCCATGGCGATGGGTCGTTTCAGGTTCATCTGGGTAAGTTCTCGCCCGAGGGCATCAAATCGTTTTTGAATATTGAACGTCCAGCAGAAACCGATGCCGAACCTCTAGAAGAAAACTACCACTCGATTGGTCAGTTTTATGCCGCGATTGTTGAAGGGTTGAAAACATGCAGCCAGGCTCTCGGAGAGCATAAAGTGTTTTCTGGAGATCCTGCGTGGCAGTTGAGTGCTGAGACAACTTTTTACGGAGGCGCCGGTCATCTAATGGCAGTTACTGACTTAGCTTCGGCTCTCTCCGCCATGGATGAGATTGTAGAACAGGGCGAGGGGATGGATCACGCGTCGATCTTTGATGGCGACAAAAACATGTTCCACCCTGAGCGAGAAGAAGTTGGACATTATTTCCGTTTCCAAGAAATTCTTGTGGGGCGGAGCTATCAGTTATGTGACACTCCGGAGTCGGGTCCGACCGGGGAAAAATTCAGCGTGGATTGGGGGGCGGTTCACAACATGCGCCCAAACCCCGATATCAACGACTACCCGGCCGACAGCGAGCCACGGAAAAAGATGGAAGCTCTAGCCCAAGGGTACAGCGATATGCTTCGGGTTATGGAGCAATCATTCGCTGGCGAACCAAGACTCTTTGGCGAAACCGTTGGAACAATGTTTGAGCTGCGCCATCTCATTTTGGAGCTGATGCAGATGCCTTCTGGGGATGGCGGAACAACTGTTGGACCATACTTTGCCTATCGTCCGCCCGCGCATTGCCACGAAAGTTGGATCGAGATCCGCGAGAGTGGCCCGTATAATGTCCATGGTGACATCCCGCTTGTTAGGAAAAAACGAGTTACCACAGACAAGGGGGAAGCACTTGCCTGGGTTACCATAGAAACTATTCCGGCAGACGACGGTTACGTGTTATGCCGATGCGGGAAATCGAAAACCAAACCCTTTTGTGACGGGACGCATGATCGGATTGACTTTGATGGAAGAGTAGCAAAAGAATTCGCTCCGATTTCCGAGACCCAAGAAACTTTAGAGGGCGACGGTATTCGGGTAAAGGTGGACAACTCTTACTGCGTTCACGCCAAATACTGCTTCAACAAAGCCAGTGGCATCCGCAAGCTTATTCCCGAAAGCGCTGGAGCAAACGCGAAAAGTCAAATCATGGTGATGGTCGATCGGTGCCCATCTGGTACATTCGTTTACGAACTTCCAATTGATGGTGAGATGACCGAAGTTGAGGCAGAATTGCCGAAGGAAGTGGCGGCTATTTCCCAGGATGAACACTCGAACACGGCCGGACCGCTTCGGGTTTCAGGCGGAATTCCAATTATGAAGCCGGACGGCACGTTTCTTGAGACTAGAAACAGGGTAACCTTGTGTCGTTGCGGTCAATCGAAGAACAAACCATTTTGCGACGGCACACATGCGAGCGTCGACTTCAAAGATTGATGGGCGCGCGCGTTCGGTGACTTCGGCAGGCTCTGTTTGTTGAGTTCAATGTCGATCGAAAAGGACTGACCTTCTGGTGCTATCGAAATGCGAACGGACGCCGTCCAAGCCGCGCAATCCATCCAAGAGGACGGGCCAGTATGGAGAACATTTCGACATAGCAAAGAAATATCCCGTTTCGGTAAAATGATAGGGTTTCCAACTCGTTCGCACTTTTCCCATATTGAGCGGCAAAATATTCAATTAACTCATCACTGTCAGTCATGAACGTTCCGGGCGCCACCTCTACCGTCGGAAATTGCGCTTTCCTACCGGACCGATGCTCGATCTGTGATTTGATTTCCTCAAAATCCTTGCTCCCGGGATTCATGGGCACAAAGTGAAATTTTTCTGCCAGTTCCGCCTCAACAACAAATAGACGAAATTTGAATGAGTATGGACAATTTGTGCGAACCCATGCCGTGGGTACAAATTCTGTCATTTCAATTTGCTCCTCAATTTCGAATCCTGGTCTGGTCCGAGTCCATCTTGGATTACCGAAGACCTTGGGATGTTGCGTTTAATAGCCGGTTTTTGACTTCAGAGACTATATGGTCCAGGGACTCTGATCCTTTTGGGTAGAAAGCCTCAGCCCATCCTTCGAGTCTTGTTCTATCTTCGTCTGTCAGCGTTTTCGCGGATAGAACAATGATAGGCACATGACTCCAATCTTCGTTTCGCCGAAACCTCTCTGCAAACTCAAAGCCATCCATTTCCGGCATCATCAGATCCAGCAACAATAGGGAAGGTCGAAAACTCTTCAACTTGTCTAAGGCCACGCGCCCATTCTCGGCTTCCTGAACCTTGAAGCCCGCGCTCACCAATGTTCGGCAAAGTAGACTCCTTGTATCACTGTCATCTTCAACCACCATGACCATAGGGTCGTCGTCCGAGCCGATCAACGATTGAACGACGCTGACAAGTTTTTCTCTTTCAATGGGTTTGGTCAGATACTCAGAGGCACCAAGTGAAAAACCGAGCTGTTTGTTTTCGATAATTGACACCATCACGACCGGAATATTCGCAGTATCGGGGTCGGATTTAAGCTCTTCTAAAACTGACCATCCGTCGGCTTTGGGCATCATCACATCCAGTGTAATGACATTGGGCCTTTCCTTCCGCGCCACTTCGATCCCAGCCAGACCGTTATCAGCCTCGATTGTGCGCAATCCAGCAGCGGCAAAATTCCTATGGAGTAATTCACGCACATTTGGATCGTCATCTATGACCAGAACCACCGGAGCGTCTTTCGAAACTTGAATTTCCGCCCTATCGATTTCTTCCTTTTTTTGCAGGAGCGAGGAGTCGGAGAGAACGACCATTTTGAAAGTCGAGCCAACTCCCGGCGTACTTTCAACAAGAAGATCTCCGCCCATCATGCGGCAGAACTCTCGCGTGATTGTCAGTCCCAAGCCGGTTCCTCCATAGTTGCGTGAGGTTGATGCATCAGCCTGTGTGAACGGATCGAAAATCCGTTCCATTTGCTCCTCATTCATACCAATGCCCTCATCTTTCACGGAAAACTCTACCAGACCACTCTCTTTTCCCCGACCTAGGGTGACTTTGATCAAACCATTTTCAGTGAATTTTGCTGCGTTGGACAACAGGTTGAACAACCCCTGCCTGATCTTGGTCAAATCGCCATTAATCGACTTAATGCCATTGATATTTACAATTTCTAGACGGTTTGAATTTTTGTCGATCAAGGGCGCAATCGTATTGGATATATCGGTGATCAATTCCTCGACATTGAACTCTTCTATATAAAGTTCGAGTTTTCCGACCTCAATCTTTGACAGGTCAAGAATGTCGTTGATTAGGCCCAACAGATGCTGACCGGCTCGCTGGACCTTGGTGAGGTCAGGGATGTATTCATCATTACCATCGTCAGCAACGTCATCAATCAAAAGCTCAGAATATCCGATGATTGCGTTGAGCGGCGTCCTAAGTTCATGACTCATATTCGCTAGGAACTGTGACTTAGCAGAGTTGGCCTCGACCGCTTCGTCACGCGCCACAGCCAACTCCTGGACAAGTTTGTCTAACTCTTCCTCGTGCAGTTTCGCATCCGTAATGTCGGTGAATACTGATACGATCCCGCCTTCTTTGGTGGGAAATCCCTCAGAGCGCAGCCAGCGACCATCTGGTTGTTGATCAACCGAATTCCGTACCTTTTGAGTGCGCCGGGCTTCAAGCACCTTTTCTACCCAATCGTCTAGATCTTTCTGGGACTCAAAGTCTCGTGTTGAGTTTCGCGATTGACGCAGAATGTCTTCGAACTTCACACCTACATTGAAGACGTCCTTGCCTTGGAACGATGCCCTGAACATGTCTGCAACGCGTCGATTTAGCAGCACAACGCGATCGTCTTTGTCATATAGTACAAATCCCTGTCCCATTGACTCGACAGCGTCGGTCAAGCGCGAATGCGCTACCTCGGCTTTGTCAGCAAGTTGGGCAAGCTTGGCTTCGGTTTTTTTGGATTCTGTCATGTCACTGAAAACAGAAACTGTTCCACCGTCGCTTGTTCGAAAACCCTCTGTTTTCAACCAGCGGCCGTCAGGCATTTTCCCCAATGACTGTCTGACATCTTTGTTGCGCCATTCTTCCAGCACAACTTTCAACCATTTTTTTCGCTCGCGGAGAGTGTGCTCTGGATGCAGTTGATCGGCGGAGGCGCGAAGGATCGTTTCGAACTTCATGCCAGCCTTAAAATTTATTGTTGGGGCATATCCGCCAGCAATATTTTCATATTGGCTGTTCCAAAGAACCAGACGTTCTTCATTGTCAAACAAACTGACAGCTTGCCCCATAGCCTCAATCGCATCCACCAATCGATTGTGGGCCAGCTCCGACTCGTCGGCAAATTTAGCAAGCTGTTCCTCGTGGGCCTTCGTCTCGGTGATGTCCGTAAACACCGAGACGGTTCCACCATCGCTGGTATCAAACCCCTCTGAGCGATACCATTTTCCGTCCGGCATCCTGTCTGTTGAGTTTCGGACCTTGTTTTCTCGTCTGATCTTTAAGACGTTCTTGACCCACTCTTCCTGTTCTTTGGGCGATAGGTCAGAATGCATTTGGCTTGCCGAAAGGCGCAAGCCGACTTCAAACGGATTGCCAATTTTAGGCGCAATACCGCCAGTAAATGACTTGAAAACTTCCTCGTACCTTTTGTTGAAGAGCACGGTCATATCGTCTTTATCGAACAAACAGATCGCTTGTCCCATCGCCTCAATTGCATCCATCATCCGGGCGTGCGACTTGGCGGCCTCTTCCTGGGATCGCGCAACTTTTTCTTCCGCTTGGTTTCTTTGCGCAACCGATCCCAAAAGTGAGCCGACATGACCAAGTGTTTTAATTGTGTCGACATTGGCTTCTTGTGGCTCTTTAGAAAAAAACTCCAAGACCCCGACAACTTGATCGTGCAGCACGATGGGGAAGCCCATAACCGAATTTAGGCCTGCAAGCTGCGCGAATTCAGTCCTTCGCATGCCGGCTTCTCTTGTCAGGTCCTCTATCCAAACCGGCTGTCCGGTTTGCACAACCTTGCCAGGCAAACCATCTTCCGCGCCAAAGCGCAGTTTTTCGGTGGCTTTTCGCAGTGCAGCCGCACTTTTGGTTCTCTCGATATGCCAGATACCGGACGGAACGATCAGGTTTTCACCCATTTCGTGCCGAACTACGTATGCGTGACCGACAGACCAGCCGGTGTAGAGGCAGATTTCGTTGAGTGCCGCTTGAAGCGCTGCCTCGAAACTTTCTGCCAAATTAACCTGCAAAACAACATTCTGCAAAAGTCGCACCGATGCCGTGCGTTCAGCTACCCGCATTTCCAATCGATCGTTGGCTGCTTCTAAATCACGCTTTGCACTTCGCTCTGCGGTCGTTTCCCGGCCGTAAACGTTGATGTAGCCCTTTCCCTTGATCCACGCGAAACTAAAGTGGAAAACGCTGCCATCTTCTGGATCGAAATCAGCGGATGCGTTTTCCCGAGTTCTCGCAACGTTTGCGGCAACGCCCGCAAGTTCTGGCGTCAACCGTTCGGGAGTGCCTTTGATGACCAACCCCGGCATCTCTCTGGCAGCAGGGTTCGCAACCAAGATTTCTCCATCAGTTGAAACGCGCATAACTGGATTCGGATTTTCCTCTGGAAACTTAGCATAATCAAGCATTTGGCGCATGTTTTCTCTGATTTTAGTCACGTCTCGCCCGTAAACGTTGGCATAGCCTTCATTAGTAAAAGGATCGAAAAACAGGTTCAGAATTTTGTCGCCGGAGTTAAAATCCGCAAACGCGCTCTGGTTATTGCGGATTGCCTCGGCCGCCATCCTTGCCGGTTTTGACGTCAGTTTCTTGTTGTCTTTTGTCAGAAGGCCGACGGCTTCCCTTGCGGCGGTGTTTGGTAAGTAGACTTTCGCGTCCTTCCCCACCCTAAAAATGGGGAATGGGCACTCGTCCAATAGGATTCCTGACAACTCCGCGTTTGCGGTAGCGGGTTTTTTTGATGGTTTTTCTTTTCCAGCCATAATGTCACCCCAAATTGGACCTATAGATCAGTCGCTGTGGCAAACTCCCATGGAATTAACCCATAAACGGTGCAAAACATTCGTAGAACTTACGAGCAAGAAGTTGCCACCTCATTGCAGTTTGACGATGAAACTGGCGCAAAGCAAGAAGCGGGCAGAAACCACTTTCTGATGGTATCATCACTTGAGAGTGAATGTTGCTTTAAGAGTTCTCTTCTCCTCAAGGACGGGAAACGGCTTGGGATTGAAATCACGGTCCTGAAAATTATTGGGGCATAGGCCGGTATGTCGACGGGCAAAATGCCGTCCTCCGAGAACTTCGTAATTGTTCCCGAGTTCGTTGTTGGGGTAACCGGAAATCGTTATTTGTTAGATGATGGCGCCGCTGTCTGACGTCAGTGCTGTCTTCGCGGTCAAATCTGCTGGGGAATTGCTTGAACGGGTCGCCTTTTGTCATGGATCGACACTGCGAAACCGCCTTGCATGCCTCAAGCCAACTTGTTTTGCTGCTGCCCAAGCAGCAGCTTTTCAATCATTTTTCGCAAGTGCATTTCGGCCATCACTTCAAATTGTTCACGGTCATCAAAGTTGTGAAATGCTCCGATGAAGGATCCATCGTCGGCGATCAACCACCTTTCGATATAATCTTTAAGCCGATTTATCTGATCCAAACGTTCGAGTACCGCAGAACTGTCCGACAAGGAAATCACAGGGGCACCTGTTTTCCGGTACAAAAGCATTTCGGGTTTTCCATTTTCTTTGTAACCCAACAACGCATCTTCAAACTCAAAAGCAGTTCCTGAATCGTATTTGGTCCCGTCTGGCCTTAGAATACTTTCCGGAAGTGGTGATCCTATTCTTGACCACAGTATACCTATATATATGTCGGTTTCTCTTGGAGGATGAATTTGGGCTTGGAAGGTATCAGAAGCCAACAGTGGTTCCTCTTCCCACAGGATCGGGATCAAGTATGCCTGCCCGGTGAACTCTTCGTTCAACCGTGAAATTACGGCTTTCAATACCCGCCGTTCCGGTATCACATCCCCGGGTGAAGAAATGAAAATTCGGAACTTTTTCGAAATATTTTGCCTAAGGCGTACTTTTTCCAGACAGGCGCTGATGCGGGCAGCCAGAAGGACAGGATTGAACGGTTTGAAGATGTAATCCTCTGCCCCGCTCAAGACACATTGCACCATCGTATTCATGTCGTCAGCGGCAGTCAGCATTATGACAGGAACAGTTCGGAGCCGCGGGCTTGCCTGAAGGATTTCCAACGTTTCAAGTCCGGACAAGCCCGGCATCATCAGATCTAACAGCACAAGATCGAACCGCTTTCCCCCCAAAAGCTCAATCGCTTCCTCACCGGACGACACAGATGTCGTCGTGTACCCATTGCGGACCAGTCGCCTCTTGAGCATTTCTCTGTTTGTTGGGTCATCATCGACCACAAGAATATCACCTCCTGCCCCCAAAGAGGTTTGATCAACTTCTGTGTCCGTTTTCTTCTTATCTTTGAGCGTAATCGTGGGGGCCTGCTTGGCTGGTGCTTTCACGTCTTCCCATTGGTCCAACCGTATTTTCTCAACCAGAGAAACAATCGCTTTTTCCGCCGTGATGATCTTGTCCAGATCCGCGACCATATCCGGATCGTCATCTACGAAATCTTCGCGCAGCATTTCGGCATATCCTGATATATGGTTGAGCTGCCCTCGGATCTGAAATTGTGCATCAGCAATGGAAATTTGATCGGGTGAGGTTTTTCCCGCACTGAAATGATCATCAATCAACGCCAGGATACGCTGTCCCGCATTTTGAATGGCTTGAAGATCATGTGCGTTGTCCTGCTTACCCACGTCCTCCAGCTCTTCCTCGATCATTTCGGAATAGCCGATCACGTGCCCAACAGGTGTTCGCAGATCATGCCGGATTTTTGACAATAGTGTCGCAAACGAGTTTTCAGGCGCTTCTGTCATGACTACCCTGCCGTCGGAGGTTCATGGTCTCGATGAAAACGATGCACCGTCCATTGAAGCGCCTCTATCAGTGAGGTGTCTGCGAGTTCTTCAATGATGGTCAGCTTCGCGTCTTCATTCTCCAATGTTTCAAGTCGCCGACTTGCTTCCGAAAACAACAATGCTTGATTTGAATATTGCCAGGCAAGTTCACGCACCGCCATTTTGCCTTGATAAAGCTCCCAAAGGGCTAGCCAAAGCGGCAAGAGTCCCATCAGAAAGACCAGAAACGTTTTACCATCGGTCGCCATGACATTCAGGTGATATAGATCTTTCTTGAAAAACACGAGCGCAAGAGTTCCGAGAAAAGACCCAATAAACAGCAGGCGCTTGATCATCTCAAGTCGTTCATGTTCATGATGCAGTTGGTGGACTTTCTTTTTGAAATAACCCGATTGGTCCTCTACCCAACGCTTCCTGACAGCGGCAATATCCCGGCCAAACGTATGAGCTGAGGGTAAGGGTTCAACACTCTTTGCGGCGTCATACAGCCACTCCAAACCATTGAAACGGTTGACCTTCATCAGTTTAAGGTGATCCTCGATAGAGGTCGAGTGCCCACACCCTGCAAGTTCCAGAAAATATCGAATCCGGATCGTCTCAGCAAAGGCCCGATAGGCCAGATGTTTCGAAAACCATGCCCTATCGCGACTGACTCTGAACAGGACATAGCCAACGGCAAACAACACTAAATATGCAACGAGATACACATTTGACGAACTTAGTTTGGCATAAATCAGGAAAAACAAGCCCATTGAGCCAGCCATCAGACCAAAGCTCTTGAACAGGAAATCAGATCTCGTCTGATTTGCTATAGCAAGTTGGTCAGCACGAACAAATTCTCCATTCAGCCGCTCGAAGTTTGGAGAATGCTCAGCGTCTTCGGGAACGAAAAAATCATACGAAACGATGTCTTTCGCATTGTCAGAAAATCGCTCAGAAGCATATCTTTCAAAACCCACCCATCGGTCGGATACTTTTTTCGGAAAATCTAACAGGCTGGCGATACACCCCGGTGACCCTTCAGACATCAGGTATTCAAAACCCACCTGCCCATCAGCATCGTCACTCCATTCTCTGGGAGAGAAGATGGAAATTACCAGATTTTCATCATCCCCAAGTGTCGATTCCCGCGTAACCTTTTGAACACCTGAACCCGATGATCCAGTCAGGTAAGACAGGGCGACATCCGAGGTCCCGCCAGGAAGTTGGTTCGCCACGCCGTCCCACAAAGCCATCAGAACATTTGATCGTCGGACAAGGTAATCTTTCAACATCAGATACTGGCTGTCCCGGTGCAGTTTTGATGAATTAGACAGCGGCAACTCCTCGACCACGACCTCGTCGGTGTTGATAAGCCGTCTGAATGTTGCCAATCCATCTTCCGAGAAATCTTCCTCATAATCACTGATTGGCATAGGCAAGACGGCACGCACTGCCATCCCCAACTCAAGCGCAACTTCAGCAACCAACGTGTCAGCCCCCTCAGCAAGACCACATACGACCTCGACCGGCAGGGATGAGAAGTTTGCCTTGATCTGTTGCAGTTGGGCTGAAACGTGTTCCTTGATCAGAGGCCATAGGGGTTTTGGTATGTCCCTGTGGCCAGTGATACCAACGACAAAAGTCAGTGCTCCAGGACCGGTCATGAACGTTCCTCGCTATTGCAAATTTTTTTACACAGGCAGTAGTTCATTGGCTTTGTTTCCGCTTCGTAATGACGGCTGAAAGGCTTTCGTCAATCAGTTTCAGCGTTGCCAGTTCCTCTTGGGTTGGCAGCTCGCTAAGACCGCACAAGCCTTTGGCAACGTTATGAACAATATCTGCTCCATTGCGAACCCGAGCCGCTTCGGAGAGATTCCTCAGAACACGTTTTTCACCGGCCTCGCCATCTTCCAGCAAGATACTGATGTATTCATCATATCGGTAAAGACAGGTATCCTGATTCAGATGGCGTAACAGGTCTGAGTGGCGAAGGGCCTCTTCGAAATGTTCTTTGTCTTCCTGGGTGGGTACGCCACGGGCAACGGATAGCAACGCCGCCACAGCAGCAAGGCCCTCAGCCAGTTCTTCATTTTGAACTTTCGTGGAGAACCGATCGAGAATGTGGTGAAGAACCGGCTTGTTCATCATATCATCGACACCGCGTCGGACACCTTCCAACGAGGTTCTCTTGGCTTTATGGTGCTCTTTGATCAGAACGCGCCGGGTCTCTTCGTCCCGCCTTTTGTTCCGACGAGCATTGTTCTGCTCGACCAGATTCGCAAGGTTTTCCCGTAGGTCCAGTCTCTGTTCAACGACCTCGACCACCGCTGCGGCATCGAAGCAGACTGCAATACTATACTGCTCTGCCCGGGTTGAATTGGAACTGACCCCGCCAGAGAGAATGGCTTCGGTTGCAAACAATTGTCCCGGACCGATAGTATCTACTTCGAGGTCATGTGAATCTCTGAAATCCTCCAGAATACTGACTTCCCCTTCGACAAGCACGTAAAGCCCTTCGGGAACTGTCCCTGACAGGAAAAAACATGAAGGCGGACTCAAATCAAAGGTCCTGTATGATTTACAAAATATATCGACTTCTTCGTCACCCAGTATTCCCAGAACGGGATTAGCCTTAACCAGCGCAACGACCGCTTCAGCCGAAGTCACTGCTGTTACTTTTTCGTCCAGGTAAGGCCATTCTTCCGGGGAGCTTTGCAACATTCTGTTCATCGAAATCCGGAAGTCGTTCCGCCGCGCGGCCGACCAGATGGCCATGACCATTTCGTTTTGAGCATCCCACCACGGGTCGTCACCTTCGAAATGGTATCTGACACGGTAATCTATGCCACGTTCACTGTATCCAAGGATGTTGAAATCCGGTTTGGGGTCCCTGAACACATATTTGGAATGCTTCAACTCATCTGCAATTGTTCGAATGACTTTCTCAGGAGGAGCAGAAAGTTCGACCGTAAACGTAACATAGTACCTGAAGACATCTTTTGGCTCACTGAAGTTCAGGATTTTTGTATCCGCGACCGCACTATTGGGAAAAATGTAGAGTGAGTCTGTATGCGGGTTGTGCAACGACACGCTGCGCCAGTTAATGTCGTACACTTGCCCATACACATCATCGATCTCGACATAGTCACCGATGCGAAGCGCTTTGGTTGCATTGAGCGAAAAGCCTGAGAAAATCTCACGAATGGTCGATTGTGCTCCAAAACCGATGACAACAGCGGCGGCCCCGGATGTGGCCAAAATTGGGCCTATCGGCTGTCCATACACGTAATGTAATACGAACATCACGGCGACAGAATAGATCGCCAGACCGACTACGTCCGTGATCAGTTTTGGAACCCGGCGTTCGCCGTGGAAGGACAAAAGTCCGTCCCAAAAGAACCTGATCAGAACCGAGTTCACCAGGAAAGCGACTGAGATCCCCCACAGGAAAACAACCGCCCGCTGGACTTCCGGAACTATGTCACCCCACTCAAGAAAATCGAACGCCGGGCGAACCAAAAAATACAAGATGGACCAAATAGCGACCAACTCGACCGAAAACTTTAAACGGTATTTTTTCCAGCGTGAAACGGCAATGGCGGTTCTAATTAAAACCGAAGTGACACATATCAGAAACAGGAAGAAAACCACTGCTTCGATCATGCTGCTTGCTTCTTCCACAGTATTCTGCCTGTCTTTTAATAGCCGTTATCAGCTGCGTCGGGCGATGGTGTTTGCTAGGATCGACAACAAGAGGCCAAGCGTAAAATAGCCTACAACGACTTCGCTAATAACAAGCATTTCGCCAATGAGAGAGTTTGCCGTCACATCGCCATACCCAAGCGTCGTATAGGTGACCAGGGAGTAGTAGAACGGGGTGAACCAAGTATTTGCCGAGTTGGAATAGTCCATCATTCCCCAGGCCAGATTCATGTCGGCGGTGTAAATCAGCCCGTAAAGAGTCGAGATGATCACAGCGTAAAACCCTACCTTCAGAAGGCTCCGACCATGGTCAATCATGCCCCATGCACGAAACAACACCAGTTCCAAAAATCTTACAAACCCGTCAGGTTTTGCCTCAATCGATATTCGCAGCGTATCTATGTAGTCCTGATCCCTTACATCCCGAATGAAGACCGCGTTGCCAAAACAGCTGTCGATGCCGCGGATACCGTAAAAGCGATCCTGCATCGTTCGGTAACCGCCAAATTTTGACAAGGTGAGATCCACGCCAGTAATATTACAGTAACGGCAGTCGATTGAGGTAAGGTCAGATCCACGCATTACGGCGTTTTTTAGGTTGGCTGACATGAAGTTAGCACCTGTGAGGTTTGCTCCACTAAAATTGGCCCCAGACAGATCTGCGCCGCGAAAATCCGCGCCGGTGCAATCACTGTCTGAAAGATCCGCACGCACCAGCTTGGCTTCCTGAAAGATCGTCCCCTTCAGATCACTCTTGTAAAGAGAGGCCGAAGAGAGGTTAGAACTGGCCAATTCCGCCCCGGCCAGGTCGCACATCTTCAGGTTGGCATTTTCCAAGTTGGCAGAAAAGAAATCAGCACCTGACAAGTCCCGGTCGGCAAGATCGGCTCCAGATAGATCCAACTCGCTAAAATCATGAAAGTTCTGGTCTTTACCTTCAGCCGCAGAACGAAAACGTGCCCATTCTGTTTTGTGCTTCTTCAGGGCTTCAACGTTTTCTTTTCCAGAGGGCTCAGAAGTCACAGTGGTTTCCCTCCTTTACTTGTCCACGCATCACCCAATGCAACTTTCACTTCTCCCATAATTTGCTCAATGGAACGCCCAGACTTGGCAATGATTTCATCGACACTCCCAGTCAATCTCGCGCGATCCTTCGCATCCAGATCTTTTGCTGTGATCACAATAACTGGCGTTCCGGCAGATGGAGAATTAGAATCTCTCAGTTTGTGAAGAAATTCAAACCCGTCCATGACCGGCATCATTAGATCCAGAAGGACAAGATCAAATTTCTTGTTCTGAATAGCCTCCAGCCCAATTAAACCGTTTTCCGCCTCGGTAACATTCCAGTTCACTTTTTCCAGTGATGACCTGATATTAACGCGCGCGGCAGGATCATCTTCAACAACAAGCACGCAATTGCTTTTCCCCTTGGCGTATTTCTCAACAAACCCGCGGAGTTTTTTCCGGTCAACGGGCTTTTGTATCGCATCCACCGCGCCGAGTTCATAGCTCATGCCCCGATCTCCAATCATCGAGACCATGAGCACTGGTATGTCCCTCAGATTCTTGTCTGCCTTGATTTGTCGAAGTACCGTCCAACCATCCATCCCCGGCATCATGATATCCAGGGTAATAAGGTCGGGGGTCAGGTCCGCGGCCATTTTTAGACCTTCGTTGCCGTCTCGTGCGGCCTTCACTTCGCAACCTTCTAGTTCCAAGGATCTTGTAAGAAGGTCGCGGGCGGATTGCTCATCATCCACGACAAGCACCAGCGGTTTTTCCTTATGTACCCGTTCAAGTGTACTCAGAAGGAGATCGGGAGAAGTTTTAGCTGCCGCAATCGCGGTATTGTCGTCTGTTACGTCCATACTGGCTTCTACCTCCAGTCCCTCGTGTTGCTTGGTCACTTTCATCGGAATCTCGATGATGAAGCTGGACCCGCGGCCCTCCTCGCTTTCAACACGAATGTCGCCACCCATCATTTGTGCAAAACGCCGGGTGAGTGACAGACCCAAACCAGTACCACCGTAGTTTCGCGTTGTTGAATCGTCTGCCTGAGAAAACTCCTGAAAGATCTTGTCGAGCTTGTCAGCGGGTATTCCGATACCAGTGTCAGAAACGCTGAATCTTACCCAGTCAGAGCCGCGGTTTTCGTATTTCTCAACCGCAAGGGTGATCGTGCCGTTTTCGGTGAATTTAGCCGCATTCGAAATTAGATTGAACAGCATCTGCCGTGTCTTGGTCAGATCCCCATCAAGTTTTTCAAGTCCTTCACCAATTTCGACGACAAGCGTATTGCCATTGGTTTTCACTAGGTTCTGCGCGGTGTCGGCTACTTCGTTGGCGACATCTGAGACATTGAATGCCTCGATATACAACTCCATCTTTCCGGCTTCGATTTTGGAAAGGTCCAGAACATCATTGATCAGAGACAACAGGTGCTTGCCCGCAGCTGTGATTTTCTGCAGGTCTTCATGCATATCGTCCAACCCGTCGTCGTCCGCGTCTTCGGCGAGCATTTCGGAATAGCCAATGATGGCGTTCATTGGTGTGCGCAACTCGTGGCTCATGTTGGCCAAAAAGGCGCTCTTGGCGGCATTGGCAGCCATTGCGTCTTCTCTGGCTTTATTCACCTCAGCTTCCATTTGAAGCTGTATAGTAATATCCCGGGTCGTGCCAATGTACATGACTTCCCCATCACCCAATTCGATGACCTCAACCCGCAAATCCATTTTGAAAATCGACCCGTCTTTACGTTTTGCGTCAACGATGCGGATAGTACCAACAATTGTGGATGGTTCACCCAAAATGTATTTTTCAAGATAATAATCATGCTCAAGCGCAACTTCTTTTGGCATGAGTATCTTGACGTTGCGACCTATTACCTCGTCAGAAAAATAGCCAAAAATACGCTCAGCCGAGGCACTGAAGGACTGAATTATCCCCTTCTGATCAATGGTAATTATGCCATCTGGGCTGGATTGAATAACCTTGGCAATGCGTTGTTTGCTGTCTTTCAGATCATCCTGGATACGTTCCATTTCCTCATTTTTGGCAAGAAGGTCGATTTCCTTGTTCTTTAATTCCGTAATGTCCGAGGTAACGCCGACTTTATCACCGTTGGGAATGTGAGATAGCTTGAACTCGATTGTTCGACCGTTGTCCAATGTGCTCTCAGTGCGCTGAAAAGAAGGGTCGGTGTAAAGTCCAACAACCTCTTGGATTTTCTCATCCTTGGGGCCTGACCCGAAATCGCCTCGATTTACGCGGAACTTAATAGATTCAGCAATGTGCACACCGGGCTCCACCAGGGATCGGGGCAAATCCAAATGCTCAAGAAACTGATCATTGCAAAAAATAAATTTTAGATCCTTGTCCAATAGATGAATGCCGTTTTGCATGCTCGACAGGGCTGAGTTCAATTGCCCCGAAGTCTCTGCCAACTCATCAGTCTGTTTTCGAACTTCTTCCTCCAGATGAGCCTTTTGTTCTTTCACCTCGTCAAAGGCGTCTTTCATCGAAGAACGCATTTTCTCGAAGTCTCTTGCCAAATCACCAATCTCGTCACCGGACTGAACTTCAACACTATCGTCCAAGTTCCCGGAACTCAGGCTTTCAGCCATGCCCGCCAACACTCTAATCGGGCGGGTCAATGAGAGAGCGAAATAGTACGCGGTGAAAACAGCGCCAGCCAGGATCACAGAGGCAAGAACAATTAGCAAATCTCGCAATTTCTCGAAGTCGGCCAAGGCTTCTGCCTTATCGATTTCGCTCATTATGACCCAGTTGATCCCGGGGACATTCAGTGGGCGAAATGCTGACAGAACGTCTACGCCACGATAATCTGGAAAAATCTGAGTATCGGTTTCTCCCGCCAAGGCCGCACGGGTACCGATTGTATCGACCTGCTGTAAACCAATGGAATTACTCTGGCTCTCTATCTGCCGTACGATGTCTTCCGGAGTACCAATCTCGCGGATCATTTCAAGATACTGCTCGCGATCTTCGATCAGGAATCGTGACTGATTACGAAGGAGTAAATCTTCACCGACAAGATAGGTTTCACCGGATACACCCAGTCCGACATCCTGCCATAACTGATGGGACGTCATGATGTCATTGATTGTATCAACGGATATTTCGAAAATGACTGTACCAGTGCGCTCACTTGATCCGAACACCGGAGCAGCCACAAAGGCTGTCGGTCGCCCCAAGGCTGGCAAGTACTTCTCAAAATCTGAAAATACAGTTTCGCCAGCCTCCACTTTAGTGGCAGCCAACGCCACTTTTCCAAGATTGCTGTCTCTATGCGGGCCGTTGGTTAACGATGTCCCCAATTCAATGCCGCGGTTAGTGGTATATGCTACGCGCTGATCTTCCGCTAGGACGAGGTAAATAGACTTGATTTCGAATCGTTTAGTAAACTCTTGGAACTCTCCGGTGAGCTTTTTCTGAAGATCCAAAAAATATTTCCACGAGAACGAGGGTTGCTCGTTGGGCTCCGCGATTTGGCCCACAACTAATTCGGACTGTATGAGAAGAGCAACGGGATCATTGGGGACAAGCGACGAAATCAATACGTCATCAATGCCAGTCATCCGAGTTTCTTTGAGCCTAGGGCCAAATTCTTCGGAATAATAACGGGTGACATTCAGAGTATTATCTTCATTGGAGCCACTGGCAATGGTTGGTAACGAAACCAAAGCGTAACCCAGATCAGCAAAGGCCTCCGCGATCGAAGGTGCCAACGCAATCGTTGCCACTTGGTTGCTTACCAGATCAAAATAACCCTCTATCTGCTGTGCCTTCAATTCGCGAACGGCTGTAAGTCTCGCAAACGCGGCTTTTTCCAGGGCTGCTCTTGATGAGTATCCCGAAATCAACGCCGCGAGCATCACTGCAATCATTGTGATTGGGACTGTAATCAGGATTATTTTTGATCCGATTTTCAAGCGACTTTTCACGACACTTTTTCTCCCGCAATCTGGATGTCTGAGGCCAAGTGTTGGGCGGCATCTTCATTTTCCACTGCGTGTTCACTGATGTTCAACCCGGCGATTTCGTGTTCAGCGCTGACCCGCAAACGGAACACGCGATTGATAATCCAAAACAACGCATAGGAAATTCCGAAACTCCACGCCGCATATGTGAGGACGCCCAAGGCCTGCACAGAAATTTGCTCGCCGCGCGACAGCCCTGTTCCCAGAACCTCCAGGTCGCCGTAAAGGCCCGTGGCGAGCGTTCCCCAGATTCCGGCGGCCAAGTGTACCGGTATCGCGCCGACTGCATCGTCGAGGTGAAATTTTTCGAGCAAATCTTCTGCGAATACCACGACCATACCACCCACCAGCCCGATAAGCGCGGCTATTGGCGTGGATACTGCAAAACAATTTGCTGTTATCGCGACCAGACCGCCAAGCGCGCCGTTCATGAATTGTGTGACATTCAAATTGTTGTGCACCGCGTAGCCCAGCCCTCCGGCTGCAAGCGCCCCGACTGAACCCCCGATGATCGTGTTCACAAGGATCAAAGGCACACTTTCATCCATCACTAGAGTGCTGCCGCCATTAAAGCCGAGCCAGCCTATGAAGAGAAGAAGAACCCCCAACGTCGCCAGAGGCAGGTTGGACGCCTTGATCGGGCCAAACTCACCGAACCTCCCGATACGGGGCCCAATGACCATCAGTAGTGCCAACCCACTCCATCCCCCGACGCTATGTACTACTGATGATCCGGCAAAATCCACGAAACCCATAGAAGCTAGGAAACCATCACCCGAGCCCCCCCCAAACGACGCCCACGACCAATGACCAGCGACAGGATAGACTAATCCGGAAATAAAGAGCGCGACGATCAGATAAGCGCCAAACTTCAATCTTTCAGCAACGACACCCGAAATGATTGTCACTGCAGCGCCGCAGAACATCACCTGAAACAGGAAGAAAACGGCTGTATGAGCACTTTCGGTGGAAAAGTCAGGTAGTACCAAACCGGTTCCATACCAGCCCGACACTGTGTCACCAAACATCAGAGAAAATCCGATCACCCAGAACACAATTGTCGTCAGACAGAAATCAGCAAGATTCTTGATGGCAACATTGATGCTGTTCTTGGAGCGTGTCAGCCCGCTTTCAAGACACAGAAACCCAGCCTGCATCAGGAAAACCAGGGCCGCACACAGTATAAGCCAGAGCATGTCCAGGCTGGACATCACTTGATTTCCTTCAAACTGACGGCCCGCGAAACAGCCATCAGGTCAACCCATCATACTAGAGATCTTACCCAGCAATCGTTCAAAGTCGATCGGTTTTGTATCGTAGTCATCGCAGCCTGCATCCATCGCCTTTTCCTTGTCACCAGCCATCGCATGCGCCGTCAGGGCAATAATCGGGATGGCTTGTGTCCTGGCGTCGGATTTCAAAACACCTGCAGCCTCCCAACCATCCATCACGGGCAAGCTCATATCCAATAATATCAGATCAGGAGGCTCGCTCCTTGCCATATCCACTCCCTGCTGCCCGTCAAACGCCATAACGACATCAAAACCCTTTTTTTTCAGCCGCCGGGACAGCATGTCACGGTTCATTTCATTGTCTTCGACAAGGAGTATCTTGGCCATTTCTGCCCTCCATCTGGGTGTAAAATTCGTGGTCCCAAAACGAAGTGTACCAACCAAAAGCAATGGCATCCAATCATGAACTATATTTGGATCGCCTTGTGTTTAGAAGTTACGCCAAGTCTCAGCCTAAAACGCTATTGTACACTTGAAACTCTATTGGGCAAGCCGTGGGCAGGAGCTGACAGAAAGGCTGGATCCGGCAATCCGGATTTGATATCATTGGATATGAGCCTACCGGTAGTCGATGGCTGGCACGCTGCAAGAGCCTTGAAATCCAACGCAGCGACGAAAGATATTCCCATTATCGCGCTGACCGCACACGCCATGGCTGGTGACAAGGGAAAGGCCCTGGAAGCTGGTTGCGTTGACTATGACTATGACAAAAGCCAGTGGAGCTAACCCGATTGCTGGAGAAAATTGGGCAATGAATCGAGGCCCGGTCAAAAAGTCATGAATGACACTCGGGAATCCAGGCAAGATTCCGTCAAATCGGCTCTCATTGAAGGCGGTGAAGCGCTGCTTAAAGCAAAGAAGATTTTGGCAAGTGAACCGGATCTACTTAAGCAAGCAAATCTTAGTGAGTTTGATCTTAAGGATCTGGACCTGTCCTCCCTTGATCTTTCCAGTTCAGACTTATTTCGTGGCCGTTTCGTCGTAAAAATCTAAAAATTCGTCATTACAGGGTGCAGAGATTGCTCACGCTGACATGCGCCAAGTTGCTCTCTGCAAAGCGGTTCTTCGGGGCGCTATCTTGCAAGAGTCCGCCCTGTCCGATGCTGACCTTTCCTCAACCGACTGTCGTGGCGCTGATCTGCGGGGGGCAAATCTCAGACAAGCAAAGCTTGCAGGTGCGGATTTACGGGGCGCCGACCAATCACAAGCCGATCTAAATGGCGCAAATCTTGCTTACGCTGACGTAGCCGGGACCAAATTTCATTTCACAAAATTTAGTGAAGCAAATGTTACATATATTCGATACGGAAAGTATCGCGAAATGGTCGGAAACTACCTCGGTGTCCGCGGGATAGACAATTCCTTTGGCAGCGCGCTTTTCGTTCGCGATGCGAAGGGCCAAGACTACATTGACACCTTTTTTCAGACCCTCATGGACCGACCAAACGGGCTGGTTAGGTCGATCGAGCTGGTACTTTTCCGCGGCCGGGCCCTGATCGATCACGGTCGTAGTTTGTTGAAGGTCTCTCTATATGCAGTGATTGTCGCGATGCTTTACGGGCTGGTTTATCTGGCCGATCTGACACTGGGCTGGAATGTTATGGATTACTCCAATTCCGCTCAAACTTGGTTTACACCATTTTATTATTCAGTCGTGACTTTCACGACACTTGGCTATGGCGACGTAACCGCAAACTCTTTGCTGGGTGGGTTGTTGTTCATAAGCGAAGTCATTGTGGGCTATTTTACACTGGGACTATTGTTGGCCATTCTTACCAACACTATCGCACGACGAAGCTAGAGAGCCCTCTTTTCGTTCACAACGAACTCAACTTTTCATTTGTTGACATGACCTTAAGATACTTTTACTTGTCTCGCTCCTTACAGACTCAAACCGAAAATTGATTTGATCGCCGATGGATACTAGTAAAACGGGAACCTCGATTAAGCGCCTTGCTTTTGGTGACGGAACACCACGAAAGGCTGCCCTGACATCGCTTGTCGTCGGTACTGTTCTTGTGATGATAAATCACGGTGATGCGATCATTTCAGGTGTTTCTCCTCCAATTTGGAAGATTGTACTTACTTATTGCGTTCCGTATCTGGTTACGACCTGGGGCGCGGTGACCGGAAAGCTCTCGGAATTGAAAAGCCAATAGCTCTGGACTGACGGTTCAATTTGAAAATTTTGCAAGAGACAGCCGCGAAATTCTGATTGTCAAACCGGGATTCTTTAGATTTGCTTTTCTTTTGAGGCAATTGAGTTTGATTGCGCACATCCACTGCGGTTTGGTGCCAAGGCGCTGGCAGACGCTGCCAATAGGCTGACAAATGCTGCCGATCGTCCTGGCAGCGCCTGCCACACCCCCTACTAACCCTCTGAAATGCATAGCTAAGTGTTTACCCGGACAGTCAAAACGGCCCAATTTGACAGTTAACATACTGATTTCATTGAGTGAAACGCCCCTGCAACGCGAGTTGCGTCAGGTGTGTGGAATTTGCCCCCGCGAGGGGCAGTAGCGCGTAACTTCACTGAGTTGATAACTCGTTGAAGTATCTCGCAAAATACCTGCGCCAACGCAGCCTAAGTGGCGGCTGAACGAAGCGGGCGAGTTGTTCCCCCGCGTTTCCTGGAATGTTCCCAGCGATTTGCGTGATTTTTTTTCTGGACCGGAAAAGCAGTCATAAGATGCGACAAACAGACAGAAAAGCCGCTGCACGTTCAGCCGTTATCGAGCCAGAAGAGAACACGCAAAATCAGCGCCTAGATCGGGAACGTCGGGACGATATTGTTCCTCATCTCGGTTTGCCTATCCGAGGTGGTAGAAATACTTGGGTGGTTCATTGCCCACGCGCAGGCAAGGTTGCGAAGATTACCCTTTGGCACCTGTGCGACCATCCCAATCATGCGCGCGGTCGATGGCTCGGGACCTTCTTGAAGATGCGACAGCCCACCCACCCTTTTCCGGTGAAACCGCCTTAGCTGCCTTTGCCTATATCTTCCTTGATGATTGCGCGCGCCGCTGGAAGCCCTCAACCCTCCGGTCGCACAGGCACGCAATGTCACGATACACTCTGCCGGGTCTGGGACATATGCAGATTGGTGAAGTTGAGCGCTCCGATGTGACCGTGTGGTTCAACAAAATGGAGATGTCGAAGGGTGGTCGCAATCGCGCTTTGTCGCTTCTGTCGTCCCTGCTTATCCATGCAGAAATCCGCGGACTTCGCCTACCCGGATCGAACCCTTGTGCTGGGATGAGACGACACGACATGCGCTTCCAAGCGAGCTACCTGCACGCCGATGGCTACGCGGCACTTGGACGGGCATTTGCCAAGGCCTCAGCGACGTCACCCATGGCCGTGCGCGCTCTTCGGCTTTGCGCTTTGACAGGATGTCGAAAGTTGCGCCCATTCTCAAGCGTGATCTCAATGCGTGCCTCGGGCGGTAGTTGATCAATATCCTTAAGAATTAGCGCGTCGGACACCTCAACAGGCTTGAAGCCAGGCGTCTCAACGTCTCTTGGCTGAAACCGCGCATCACCTAGCCAAGAGTATATCCGGCTGGTTGGCACCCATGTTGCTTTGTCACCATCGGAACGGTTGCTCAAGCGGCATGACTCTTTGCAACCAACTGCCGCTCGAACGCATCCGTATATTTGGAGCCGCGGCCTCTTCGCTTCTTGCTCGCATCAAATCCCCTGTCATTGCGCGGCCGAATCGCAGGCCTCGCGCAACAAATGACAGGTCAAATCAAGCCAAAATAGTTGGGGGTTCCCTTCATGCTTGCAATCAAAAAGAGTTTTCCAGAGAAATAAGCCCAAACTACTAGGGCGCAGTCTTTGCGCGGACCAAGCGGCAGCTCAACTGTCCTGTAGAGACTGGTGTGCATTCGTTTGAGAGCCGCAGTATTGGCGATGGATGCGCGCGCAAAGGTGGGTGCCAGTTTCGCGCCCGATAAATGAGGTTTAGGAGCACGCAGCGCCCCAGAGGCACGAGTTTTGCGTCCGGGCAGCAAAGCTGCCCGGAACGTT
>NZ_JBVCWP010000007.1:0-40350 GCF_057460485.1 Boseongicola sp. | reverse complement strand
GATGAGGTTGCCGACCTTTCACAATAGCATCTGCCAAAGCCACAACGAAGGGGCGGCCTCCGCCGCCTTTTCTTGTCTTAGACACCGGCTTGTTACCGGCTGGAAAACCCCTTAAACGCACGCCAATATTACGCAAAACCGGGGGAATACCATGTCCGCGCCGAAGAAAGTTGTCCTGGCCTATTCAGGCGGCCTTGATACCTCGATCATTCTGAAGTGGCTTCAGACAGAGTACAATTGCGAGGTCGTGACATTTACGGCGGATCTTGGACAGGGTGAGGAGCTTGAGCCCGCGCGAAAAAAGGCCGAGCTACTTGGTGCGTCTGAGATTTATGTCGAGGACCTTCGCGAAGAATTTGTGCGTGATTTCGTGTTCCCTATGTTTCGCGCGAACGCTCTGTATGAAGGGTTGTATCTTCTTGGGACATCCATCGCGCGACCACTTATTTCCAAACGCCTGGTTGAAATCGCGGCAGAAACGGGTGCAGACGCCGTTTCTCATGGAGCAACCGGCAAAGGCAATGATCAGGTTCGTTTCGAGCTGAGCGCCTATGCCCTTAACCCGGACATCAAGGTGATCGCGCCTTGGCGGCTTTGGGATTTGTCGAGCCGCACGAAGCTAATTGATTTTGCTGAGAAAAATCAAATTCCAATTGCGAAAGATAAGCGCGGCGAAGCTCCGTTCAGCGTTGATGCAAACCTGTTGCACACGTCATCGGAAGGCAAGGTTCTTGAGGACCCAGCTGGAGAAGCGCCGGACTATGTATATCAGCGGACGGTGAACCCGGAGGATGCGCCGAACGAGCCGGAAATTGTCGAAATCGGTTTTGAACAAGGCGATGCCATCTCAATCAACGGCGAGGCGATGAGTCCTGCTACGATCCTTACAAAGCTGAATGAACTAGGCGGGAAGCACGGTATTGGGCGGCTTGATCTGGTTGAGGGGCGCTTTGTCGGAATGAAATCTCGCGGGATTTATGAGACGCCGGGAGGAACTGTTCTGCTTGAGGCGCATCGTGGGATTGAGCAGATCACCTTGGACCGGGGGCAAGCGCATCTGAAGGACGAGTTAATGCCGCGATACGCAGAGTTGATTTACAATGGCTTCTGGTTTTCGCCGGAACGCGAGATGCTTCAGGCCGCGATTGATCATACGCAAAAACATGTAACTGGAACAGTTAAGCTGAAACTTTATAAAGGCTTGGCACGTACGATCGCACGCTGGTCCGATCATTCGCTTTACTCGGAAGCCCATGTCACCTTCGAAGACGATGCCGGCGCCTATGATCAAAAGGATGCACAGGGCTTCATTCAGCTGAATGCCTTGCGGTTGAAGCTCTTGGCGGCGCGTGAGCGGCGGTTGAAGAAGTAGGCGGCGGTAATCGCCTATAATTTCTGAGATTCGAGCAGCCGGTAGTAGGGTAGCGCCTGTTCTGACAGGACGGCAGCTTGACCGGCTAGATTTGGCAGGTCGCCCTCCCTTCCCGCGAAGCCTTTGGATTCGTGCACAGACTTATACCAGTGCGGCGCCCAGGCTCCGTCGTATGGCTTGGGGCCTGCCGGCCACGAAAGCATGGCCGGATCCCAGCCTAGATCTATGGTCTTGCACAGTTTCTTCAACATGCCCTCAGGGTCACTGCGAATATCATCGCTGTCGATGATGGGGCCGGGGAAGCGCTTGAAGACTTCAGTTTGTTGTTTGAAGCCAATGTCTTGAAGTGTCGGGTTCTCTCTTTTCGCCGCGTAGCTCGCGATCACGCGGGCGGGGTGGCGGATGAGGTGAACGTTCACGCAGTTATTTGCCCAGCTCATCGGAAACCCATCGCACATATGGAAGCCCATATGCTTCATATACCAGTGTTTTTTGCCGTTCGGCACAGCGCCCTCAATGCGGGCGGCGACCAGATCGGCGTTGGTTTCGTGCGCGGAAAGAACCGCTTCTCGCATAGGATGAGTAATTCCGGTTGTTTTCAGGTAAGGGGCGTAAAATGGTTCGTCCCATGAGGCGAAGTCTGCCCTGTTTCCAAAGGCATACATCATTGCGCTTGAGAGGTTGCGCGGGCCACTCCACATCGCGATCTTCATTTGCGGTAACGCGTCATTTTAACATCGGTGTTGCGTTGGTGCATGTGTTCGGACTTTTTCGGTTTCGTTTCGTTGACGCTAAGCCGTGGCAAGGCATGAAACAACTCTCACATGACTGCGACATCACGCGGGGGTGAATTGTGCATAAACCCTCCACAAGACAGAGTGGCCCAAGGTTAAAAAAGGACACGCCATGTCAATTGCAATGCACTCCCTGAAAGCGCCCCTGTTGGCCGTTTTGATTATGCTTGGTGCCGCCATCCAGTGCGGCAGTGCGAAAGCCGCCGCGACCGAAAAGGCGTATTTCGCGGGGGGCTGTTTCTGGTGCGTTGAATCTGATTTCGAGCGGGTGCCGGGCGTTGCTGAAGTTGTATCGGGCTTTACGGGCGGGACGACCAACAACCCCACATACAAGCAGGTGACTAAGGGCGGCACGGGCCACTATGAAGCGGTGGAAATCCAGTACGACCCTGAACGCGTGAGCTATGAGCAACTTCTTCATGCGTTCTTCCGCTCGGTTGACCCGACGGATGGCGGGGGCCAGTTTTGCGACCGCGGTGACAGCTACCGCACCGCAGTATTCGTCTCTAATCCAGCGGAAAAGGCAGCGGCCGAGTCTGCGCGAGCGCGCGCGCAGAGTGATCTCGGCAAGCGTATTGTGACGCCGATCCTTGATGCGTCCGCTTTTTATGAAGCGGAGGCCTACCATCAGGATTATTACAAAGGCACGGATATCGTGCTGACTCGGCGTGGTCCGAAGTCTAAGACGAGCGCCTATAAATTTTACCGGGACGGCTGCGGGCGCGACAAAAAGGTTCTGGAGCTCTGGGGTGATGATGCCGTGTTTGTTGCGCCGAAAAGCTAAGAGGTAAACGCCTCGGCGTTCGACAGCGGGGGGTCGCGTCAGTGATCCCTTTTTCGTGACCTTTAGTGCCGCATCGCGGCTTGCCAGAACCAACGTTGCGCGCGGCATGTCGCCCCGCGCCAGACCTTTCGCGAGATGGCCTGCAAATGTGTCGCCCGCCCCGGTCGTGTCACCCGGCGTTACGCGGACTGCTGGCACGTCAAAGCTTTGGTGGTTTTCAGTATCAGTCCAGCGCGCGCTCTGCCCGACGCGTGATGACACTATTGGGCGAGTCGCGTGAGAAAAGAGCCTATTGCGGGACTTTTGCAGCTGTTGCGCCTCAATCTCGCTCAAAAGTAGGGTGTCGATGAAAGGTAGGATCGCCTCGGCAGCGGCGGCGTCAAAGGCTACGGTATAGGAAAAGACACGCAGCCCCATGGCATTGGAAGTGCGCGCGGCCTCCGACTGCAGGTTTGTTTCGTTCTGGATTAACAGCACATCGCCAGGGTGGGCAGTTGCGGATGTGTTTTTAAGATTGCTAGCCGTTAGCGCCCGCAAGGATAACATTCGCATTCTCGCCGTGTTTCGCCGCATTGATAATGACGTGGCCTGTCGTATGGGTTGGTTCGGAAAAATTTGAACTGCGGCAACCGACTGGTTCGCCCCTTTGCCGTCAAGCCCCATGCTATAGGCCGGTGCCGTCGGCGTTTCACCGGGGGCCGGAATGTGCGGCAATTTGTAAACCATGTCGATAGTAACCGACTGCGTGCACCAGACAGCTGCCCTTAACCGATTTTCGATGCGGCGAGCACGGCCATGTTCATGATGTCGTTCACGCTTGAAACGGTAGGCAGAATTTGGATCGGTTTATCGACACCCGTAAGGATTGGGCCGATAACCGTGGCCCCCGCCATTTCCTGCATTAACTTGACCGAGATTGAAGCGGAATGGCGGGCGGGAACCACAAGGATGTTGGCCGGCCCGGTCAGGCGAGAGAACGGGTAGTTTTCTTGTGCGCGCGTGTTGAGCGCGACATCGACTGTCATTTCGCCTTCGTATTCAAAATCTACGTCCATTTTGTCGAGGACTTTGGGGGCCTGGTGCATTTTCTCGGCGCGTTCGCTGACCGGGTAGCCAAAAGTCGAAAAACTGACAAAGGCTACGCGGGGCTCAAGGCCAAGACTGCGCGCGACCTTAGCCGCCTGAATTGCGATCTGTGCAAGATCCCGATCAGACGGCCATTCATGGACGAGCGTATCGGCGATGAGGACGATGCGGCCTTTGTGAAGGAGCGCGGTAACTCCCACGGCCCCATCTTCCGCGCGAGCGTCGAAAACGTGGTTAATCAAGTCGAGCACATGCGCAGATTTTCGGGTCGCCCCGGTTACAAGCGCATCGCCGTGGTCATGCGCCAGCATGAGCGCCGCGAAGACATGTCTGTCACGAGACGCCAGACGGTGAATGTCAGTGCTATCGAAACCACTGCGCTGCAACCTTTTGTAAAGGAAGGACTTATATGTTTCGAGATGACTTGTGTTGGCTGCATTTACGACGGTGATCTCGTCGACCGCATCGCCGAGACCTTCGGATTTCAGTTGCGCGGCAACATCGGCCTCGCGACCAACAACCAAAGCCTCGCCGTAACCATTTCGATGGTAGGCAACGGCAGCGCGTAGAACGCGCGGGTCGTCACCTTCGGCGAAAATCATGCGCGATTGAGCCGCGCGGGCACGCGCGTTGATCGACCGCAGGATTGACGCGGTCGGGTCCATACGGGATTTAAGCTGAAGCTCATAGGCTTCCATGTCGACGATCGGGCGACGAGCGACGCCGGTGTCCATGCCGGCCCTGGCAACGGCGTTCGGGACACGGTGGATCAAACGCGGGTCAAACGGCGTCGGGATAATGTAGTCGCGCCCGAACGTTAGTTTGCGGCCATACGCCATGGCAACCTCATCGGGCACGTCTTCGCGAGCAAGCGCGGCGAGAGCTTCGGCGCAGGCGATTTTCATCTCGTCGTTGATCGCTCGGGCGTGGATATCTAGCGCGCCTCGGAAGAGGTAGGGGAAGCCAAGGACATTGTTAACCTGGTTTGGATAGTCAGATCTTCCTGTTGCAACGATCGCGTCCTCGCGAACTTCGTGCGCTTCCTCGGGGGTGATTTCCGGATCAGGGTTCGCCATGGCGAAGATGACCGGGTTTGGAGCCATGCTTTTAACCATCGCAGGCGTGACGGCGCCTTTTGCGCTGACGCCGAGAAAAACGTCTGCGCCAACCATCGCATCTTCGAGGCTGCGGAGGTCAGTCGAGATGGCGTGGGCCGATTTCCACTGGTTCATACCATCGGTTCGACCCTGATAGATGACCCCTTTTGTGTCACAAACAACGCAGTTGTCGTGGCGCGCGCCCATGCGCTTAAGCAGCTCTATGCAGGCGATGCCAGCGGCGCCCGCGCCGTTTAGGACGATTTTGACGTCCTCGATTTTCTTATCCGAGATGTGCAGCGCGTTGATCAGGCCCGCCGCGCAAATCACGGCAGTGCCGTGCTGGTCGTCGTGAAAGACCGGAATATCCATCTCTTCCTTGAGGCGCTGCTCGATTATAAAGCACTCGGGCGCCTTGATGTCTTCAAGGTTGATGCCGCCGAATGTGGGTCCCATGAGACGGACGGCATTGCAGAAGGCGTCGACGTCTTCGGTGTCGAGCTCGATGTCGATAGAGTTCACGTCAGCGAATCGCTTGAAGAGGACCGCTTTGCCCTCCATCACCGGCTTGGAGCCCAAGGCGCCAAGATTGCCGAGGCCAAGGACCGCCGTGCCGTTGGAGATCACGGCGACAAGATTGCCTTTGTTTGTATAATCGTACGCCAGTTCTGGATTCGCCGCGATTTCTTCACAGGGAACAGCAACGCCGGGCGAATACGCAAGAGACAGGTCGCGCTGCGTCATCATCGGGACCGTGGCTTGAATTTCAAACTTACCCGGACTCGGGTACATATGAAAACTAAGCGCGTCCTCGCGCGTGAAGCGTTGTCTTGGCATTGGTCGTCCTCCCTGAGCTTGCTACTTTACGAGGTCGTGCCGCAGGAGCAAGGCGCATGATTTCGCCTTTCGCCCAGCGGTCCACACCGTTAGATTCGCGAAAATTCTCTGGGGGAGTGACCCTTTGACCGTTGCCAACGCTGCTGTCACTCCGATGATGGCGCAATATCTTGAAATAAAGGCCGACCATCCGGGCGCATTGCTGTTTTATCGGATGGGCGATTTTTATGAGCTGTTCTTTGACGATGCCGTTGCTGCGGCAGAGGCGTTGGATATTGCGCTGACAAAACGCGGAAAGCATCTGGGCGCAGACATCGCGATGTGCGGTGTGCCGCACCATGCGGCAGAGGGCTATTTGCTGGCCTTGATCCGAAAAGGGTTTCGGGTTGCGGTCTGCGAGCAATTGGAAAGCCCGGTCGAGTCGAAAAAGCGCGGTTCGAAATCGGTGGTGAAGCGCGGGGTGGTGAGGCTGGTCACGCCGGGAACGCTGACAGAAGAAACGCTGCTTGAAGCGCGGCGGCATAATTTTCTGGCGGCATTAAGCCAGGTGCGTGGAGAAGCGGCCGTGGCTTGGGTCGATATTTCCACCGGGGAGTTTCGGGTGCTTGCCACATCGACCGGCCAGTTTGGTCCCGAATTGGCGCGCCTCCTGCCGCGAGAGGTTTTGGTTTCAGATGCAAACGAGGCGGAATTTGTCGATTTAGTGACTGATGTGGGCGGGTCTATCACACCTTTGTCAGGAGGCAGCTTCGATAGTCAGTCGGCCCTGAAGCGCCTTACTACGCTTTTTGAAGTAGAAAGCCTGGACCCCTTCGGTGCATTTGGGCGCGCGGAAGTGTCCGCGATGGGCGCGATAATCGACTATCTGGAGCTGACCCAGAAAGGGAAGCTGCCGTTGTTGAGGCCGCCGATTCGGGAGGTGAGCGGCGCAACAATGCAAATCGACGCCGCGACGCGGCGCAATCTGGAATTGACACAGGCGCTTTCAGGCGGGCGTGATGGATCCCTTCTGGCGTCGATTGACCGGACGGTCACGGCCGCAGGCGGGCGTCTGCTGGAGCGCCGCATTTCCTCGCCATCGCAAGACCTGAGCACGATTTCATCTCGGCACGATGCGGTGGCGCATGCGGTTGCGGCTGTGGAGTATCGCGAGCAGCTGCGCGATGCGCTGCGGCGATGTCCAGATATGGATCGCGCTTTGTCGCGGCTATCGCTGGATCGAGGCGGCCCTAGAGATTTGGCGGCGGTGCGCAACGCTATTGCTCAAGCCGAAACAATTTCTGAGACTCTTCCGCCAGAAAGCCCGGCATTAGTCACCAATCTGCGAGAATCTCTGGTTGGGTTTGCGCCGCTTTCTAAGCTTCTTGAGGCCGCGTTGATTGCTGAGCCTCCGCTTTTGGCGCGCGATGGCGGGTTTATTGCGGCGGGCTATGACCCGGATCTTGATGAGGCGCGGACCTTGCGGGATGAGGGTCGCAGCGTGGTAGCGGGTTATCAGGCCGGCTACGCTGCTGAGACGGGCATCGCCGCCTTGAAGATCAAGCATAACAATGTGCTCGGGTATTTTATTGAGACGCCCGCCGCGCATGCGGAGAAGATGCTGTCCAAGCCACTGTCGGAGCGCTTCATTCATCGCCAGACTACGGCGAGTGCGGTACGCTTCACAACAATTGACCTTTCCGAGATGGAGACGAAGATATTGAACGCGGGCGCGCGGGCGCTTGAGGTGGAAAAAGGGCTTTATGAAAAGCTAAGCGGCGCGATTTTGGCTTTGTCTGGGCCGCTTGGCGATTGCGCGCGAGCGCTTTCTGAGATGGATGTGATCGCTGCGCTGGCATCTCTGGCGCAAAGCGAAAGCTGGGCGCGCCCACTGGTCGATGACAGTCGGGCGTTTGAGGTTTCTGGCGGACGGCATCCGGTGGTCGAGCGTGCGCTGAAAGCAGGCGGTACGCCGTTCATTGCAAACGACTGCAATCTGTCGGGCGTGAACGATGGGTCGATCTGGCTGCTGACCGGGCCGAACATGGCCGGTAAATCGACCTTTCTTCGACAGAATGCGCTGATCGCGCTTTTGGCGCAGGCGGGAAGCTTTGTTCCTGCGACATCCGCCCATATTGGGCTTGTTAGTCAACTTTTCAGCCGTGTTGGCGCAGCAGACGATTTGGCGCGTGGGCGGTCGACGTTTATGGTCGAGATGGTTGAGACGGCGGCGATTTTGAACCAGGCCGACGATCGGGCGTTGGTTATTCTGGACGAGATCGGTCGCGGCACGGCGACATATGACGGGTTGAGCATTGCCTGGGCGACACTTGAGCACCTGCATGATGTGAATGGTTGCCGGGCGCTGTTTGCCACACATTATCACGAAATGACGCAACTGGCGGATAAGCTGGACGGTGTGGAAAATGCGACCGTCACGGTGAAAGAGTGGGATGGCGACGTCATTTTCCTGCACGAGGTGCGTCGCGGAGCTGCTGATCGGAGCTATGGAGTTCAGGTCGCAAAGCTTGCCGGGCTTCCGGCGGCGGTTGTTGAGCGCGCGCGGGTTGTCTTGGAGGCCCTGGAAAAAGGGGAGCGCGAGGGTGGGCCCGGCGCGAAGGCTTTGATTGACGACTTGCCGTTGTTTGCCGCAGCGCCAGCGGCGCCCGTTCATAAACAGATGAAAACGTCCGAGTTAGAGACCAAATTGGCAGAATTGCTTCCCGATGAGATGACTCCTCGGGAAGCTTTGCAGGCGCTTTATGATTTGAAGGCTGCGCTCACGAGCCAACCTTCGAGCTAACGCCAACCTTCGCGGGGCGCAGCAAGCGGTCGTGAAGCATGAAGCCGTCTGCCGATACCTGAATAATGTCGCCAGCATTGGTGCCGGGAAGCGGGGCTTCAAACATGGCTTCATGGTGCTGGGGGTCGAAGCGGTCGCCGACTTCAGGCGAAATCGGCACAATTCCGTGCTTCTTAAAGACGTTGATCAGCTCGCGCATTGTGAGCTCGACGCCTTCGATAACAGCCTTGTTGGTTTCCCGGCTTTCCTCCGGGATCGCCTCGATTGCGCGGCGCATGTTGTCGAAGACCGGCAAAAGATCACGCGCGAGACGCGAGCCACCGTATTGCTCGGCCTCACGGCGGTCACGCTCGGAGCGCTTGCGTGAGTTTTCGGCATCGGCCAGAGCGCGCATGAATTTGTCTTTGAATTCATCGCGTTCGATCACCAGCTCGGCGAATCGTTCATCGAAATCTGGGTCTTCCAGCGCCTCGGGGCTATTGATATCGATCAGATCTTCCTCTGCTGCCGGTTCGTTTACGTCTTGCTCGTTCATCCTTGCCCTCTATCAGAAATCATGCGCCCAACCAGCTGGGCGGTGTAGTCAACAATAGGAACGATGCGTCCGTAGTTAAGCCGCGTAGGGCCAATCACTCCAACCGCACCGATCACCTTTCGATCAGCGTTCATATAAGGAGACACCACCAAAGATGAACCCGAAAGTGAAAAAAGCTTGTTTTCAGAACCTATAAAAATGCGCACACCTTCGCCGTCTTCGGTTAGATCGAGGAATTCGGCGATGTCACGCTTGCGTTCAAGGTCGTCGAACAGGGATCTGATGCGCTCAAGCTCTTCTTCCTGGCCGGCGCCCTCGATGAGATTCGACCTGCCGCGCACGATGAGCCGCTCATAGGTATGGCCTTCGTTTTCCCAAAATGCCTGCCCGCTTTCGACAAGTTCACGCGCCGCGCTGTCAAGCTCCTGGCGATGCTTAGCAATCTCGCGGGAAATGACCGCGCCCAGTTCGGATAGGGTGTAGCCTTCGACAATTGAGTTCAGAAAGTTGCCGGCTTCGCGCATCGAGCTTGGGGTTTGGCCCAGCGGCGGGGTGAAGACGCGGTTTTCGACGTGGCCGTCGCCGAACACCAGCACAACAAGCGCGCGGTCCTGGGCGAGGCTTACAAATTCAATATGCTTAATTGGCGCTTCGTGTTTCGGCGCGAGAACGAGGCTGGCGCCATGCGTCGCTCCGGAAAGCGCGGAGCCGACGCGGTCTAGCACGGAAGTGACGTCTGAGTCGTTGGGTCCAAGAGAGCCTTCGATTGCGCCGCGATCCTCAGCGCTTAGATCCCCAACCTCAAGCAGGCCGTCGACAAAGATGCGCAGCCCCAGCTGTGTGGGGATGCGCCCCGCGGATATGTGGGGGGAATTCAGCAGGCCGAGGTGTTCGAGGTCTTGCATCACGTTGCGGATCGTTGCCGCCGACACCTTTTCCGACATATCGCGGGTAAGCGTGCGTGATCCCACAGGATCGCCCGTGTCGAGAAAGCCGTCGACCACGCGCCGAAAAACTTCGCGCGAACGCGCGTTCATACCTTCTAGCAGTTTTCCGGCGTCGTTCATTTTGGTCTGCTTCACACAAGGGAGATGTAATTAAAGGCAAGCAGGGGCGAACGTCAATCGGGGTTGATGGGGAGCGGCGGGGCGACTATCAACCTCCATCAACTTCTGGAAGGATATCCTATGCGCCCGTCAGGTCGAGCGATCAATGAAATGCGGCCCGTTTCAATTGAAACAGGCGTGACGCGACATGCCGAAGGATCATGTATGATCCGCTGTGGGGATACCCATGTTTTGTGCACAGCGACCATCGACGAGCGCGTGCCGCACTGGATGAAGAACACCGGGCTTGGATGGGTGACGGCGGAATACGGCATGCTGCCACGTGCAACCCATACGCGCATGAACCGTGAAGCCAAAAAGGGTCAAGGCGGAAGAACCCAAGAAATTCAACGGCTTATTGGTCGTTCGCTTCGCGCTTGCATTGACCGCCCTGCCCTTGGTGAGCGTCAAATCATGATCGATTGCGATGTGATTCAAGCTGATGGCGGAACGAGGTGCGCGTCCATCACTGGGGGCTGGGTTGCTCTACGGCTTGCGGTGAATAAGCTGCTTAAGGCCGGGATGATAACGAGCGATCCGATTATCGATCACGTGGCCGCGGTTTCTTGTGGTGTTTACGCAGGACAGCCGGTTCTCGATCTTGATTATCCCGAGGACAGCGAGGCGGGCGTCGATGGCAACTTTGTGATGACAGGTCGGGGCAAGCTGATCGAGATCCAAATGTCCGCTGAAGGATCTGCATTTTCGCGTGACGAGATGTCTACACTTCTGGATCTGGCTGAAGTTGGGCGTGATGAGCTGGTGTTGGCACAGTCAGGCGCGACAGGCTGATGCGGCGGTTTGACGGCAATACGCTTTTGGTGGCGACGCATAATGCCGGAAAACTGGAAGAAATAGCCGATCTTATTTCTGAGTTTGGGATTTCGGTTATTGGGGCAGCCGAGAAGGGCCTGCCCGAACCCGAGGAGACCGGCACGACTTTCATTGAGAATGCGCGGCTTAAAGCCCATGCAGCGGCGTCAGCAACCGGACTACCTGCGCTGGCAGATGACTCCGGGATCGAAATTGACGCTCTGGACGGCGCGCCAGGCGTTTACACCGCCGATTGGGCGGAAACACCAAACGGGCGTGATTTTGTGATGGCAATGACCCGTAGCCATCTGGCGCTTGAGGCAATAGCTGCGCCAATGCCGCGGACAGCACGTTTTTGCTGTACGTTTGTGTTGGCATGGCCAGACGGGCATGACGAAGTTTTTGAGGGACGGATGGAAGGCGAGATTGTCTGGCCGATGCGCGGGAACCAAGGCCATGGGTATGATCCGATCTTTCAACCAAGTGGGTACGACATCACCTTTGGAGAGATGGGCCGCTACGAAAAGAACAAGATCAGCCACCGTGGCGATGCTTTTGGCAAGCTGAAGGCTGTTTTTGGAGATGGATGACCGGCCCGGTTTTGGGCTTTATGTCCATTGGCCGTTCTGTCAAGCGAAGTGTCCCTATTGCGACTTCAACAGCCATGTTTCCCTGAAAATCGACCATTCTGCTTGGGTTAGTGCCTATTTAAGCGAGATTAAGCGCCTTGGGGCGGAGACTGAAGGCCGGGTCTTGGAGAGCGTATTCTTCGGGGGAGGAACGCCAAGCTTGATGGCACCCGAGACGGTTGATGCTATTGTGAGAGAGGCCAGATCGGTTTGGAAGCCCTCGAACAATATGGAGATTACGCTTGAGGCTAACCCGACGTCTGTCGAGGCGGGTAAGTTTCGCGCGTTTCGCGATGCGGGGGTGAACCGTGTTTCGGTGGGCCTTCAGGCGCTGAATGATCCTGATTTGAAAGCCTTAGGGCGGTTGCATTCAGCTGCTGAGGGACGGCGTGCCTTTGAGATTGCGCAGGAGACGTTTGATCGGGTTTCCTTTGACTTGATTTATGCACGACAGGGGCAAAGCCTGAGAGATTGGCGCGAAGAGTTGGGAGAGGCGCTGACATTTGCAGCGGACCATCTGTCTTTGTATCAACTGACAGTCGAGCCAGGGACGGTATTTGCTGAGCGGTTTGCGCGCGGTGGGCTGCGTGGACTACCCGATGAAGACGTGGCCGCAGATATGTATGCTTTGACGCAGGATATGACGCGCGCGGCTGGCCTTGTCGGATACGAGACGTCTAACCACGCGGTGCCGGGTGCAGAATCTCGGCACAATTTGATTTACTGGGAGAACGGCGACTGGGCCGGTATTGGCCCAGGCGCACATGGCCGTTTGACGCTGAGTGGGGCGCGGTATGCGACCGAAGCGCCGAGGGCTCCCGGCGCGTGGTTAAAAGCAGTGCGTGACGGTGTCGGTCAAGAAGGGCGGACCGCCCTGACAAGCGAGGCGGTGACCGAGGAAAAGGTGATGATGGGGCTGCGGCTGGCCCGTGGCATCCCGCTTCCGTCGGATCAAGTAATCTCAGATAAAATAAATTATATCAATAAGTTAACTGACAACGCGCTGATCGACACTGCAGGCGGCCGCATGCGCCTAACCGAGGCAGGGCGACCGCTGCTGAATGCCGTCCTTCGGGAGCTTTTAGCTTAAACTTTTCCAGCACCCGTCGTCACAGATAGCCGGCGGCAGAGCTCGTCCAGCTGATCGAGATCTTTGTATTTGACCGTAAGCACACCACCCTCAGCGCCAGGCGGATGTGCAATTACCACCTTCATGCCAAGCGCAGCCGCGAGGTCGTTTTCCAGGGCGCGTGTGTCCGTGTCTTTGACTGGAGACACGTTGGTTTTCGGAGGCTTCGGCGAGTCGGTCTTCTTTGCGAGCGCTTCAGTCTGGCGGACAGACAGGCCCTGGCGAATAATCTGAGCGGCGAGTTTAGTTGGATCTTCGGCGGTAACAAGGGCGCGGGCGTGACCAGCGCTTAGGTCGCCTGAGCGGACGTATTCCATTACTGTTTCTGGGAGCGTCAAAAGGCGCATAAGGTTTGCGATGTGGCTGCGACTTTTCCCCAGCGCCTCGGCCAGCTTTTCTTGGGTATGACCAAAGCGATCCATTAGCTGCCGATACCCGGCAGCCTCTTCTATTGCATTCAGGTCGGCCCGCTGGATGTTTTCGATGATTGCAAGCTCGAGTACCTCGATATCATCAAGCTCGCGAACGATGGCCGGAACTTCGTGCAGCTGCGCGCGCTGCGCTGCGCGCCAGCGGCGCTCCCCTGCGACGATCTCAAAACGCTCGGGGTCGGCGGGGTTCCGACGCAGAATAAGAGGCTGGATGACACCTTTTTCGCGAACGGACGCCGTGAGCTCGCCAAGAGCAGCTTCGCTGAAAGTGCGGCGCGGCTGATTAGGGTTTGGGCTGATCCGATCGACAGCAATAAAGTTTTCGGCCCTGCGCGGCGTGTCTTTTGCGGCCTGCGGCGGAGACGTATCGATATCCGCCATAAGCGCGGACAAACCGCGACCCAATCCCCTGCGTTCCTGCTTCGCTTGCGCCATTTCGTTACCCTATGATGCGGTTTGTTCCAGCTTCTCTACCAGTTCTTGTGCCAAAGCGCGATAGGCTTGGCTCCCTTTTGAGCCAGGATCGTAAGAAATCACAGGCATCGCGAAGGAAGGCGCCTCAGACACACGGACGTTTCTGGGCACAACTGTCTTAAAGACCAGCTCACCCAGGGTTTTCCGCGCGTCTGCTTCAACCTGCTGGCTAAGGTTGTTGCGGCGATCATACATCGTCAGGAGAACGCCCTCGATGCGCAGATCGGGATTGGCAGTCTGACGCACCTCACGAACGGTCAGCATCAGCTGGGACAGCCCTTCCAGCGCAAAAAACTCGCTTTGTAGCGGGATAAGAACAGAGTGGGAGGCGACCATCGCATTAACCGTCAACAGGCTGAGCGACGGCGGGCAGTCGATCAGGACGAAATCGAGCATGAATGCGTCGATTGCGGGTTGCCTTAGGGCATCGTGGAGCAAGAAGCTGCGCTTCTCTATCGACATCATTTGGATGTCTGCGGAGCTAAGGTCCGTTGTTGCTGGCGCGATTACCAGACCAGCAACGTTTGTTGGCCGGATAACATCCCGGAGATCAGCATCTTCAAGCAGGAGGTCGTAGGTTGTGACCTCTCTGTCGGTTGCATCGATGCCAAGACCGGTAGACGCATTCCCTTGAGGATCAAGGTCCACCAGCAAAACGTTAAAGCCCTCGTCTGCCAAGGCTGCGCCCAGATTGATCGCTGTCGTTGTTTTCCCGACCCCGCCCTTCTGGTTCACGATTGAGATAATACGAGGGCCGACAGGACGTGTTGGATCAGGCAAGCTTAATCTCTCCGATTTTGAGAATGGCGGCGTCTGTGTCCGTCATGCTTGGAATGCTTTCGCAGGTGAAGGACCATGTTTTCCCCGCCAGTTCAACCTCGGACGCTGCGCTTGCTCCCTTTGAAAGCAGCGCCGTGCCGGTCCGGGCGATGTGGCGGCTTACGTATCCCAAAAGCACATCAAGAGGCGCCAGCGCGCGCGCTGAGATCACGTCTGCCTCTAGCCGTGCGACGCTCTCGCAGCGCTCCGCCAGCACCGTGAAAGATGTCTGAGTCTCGCGGGCGACAGCGCGGAGAAACGTGGCTTTGCGTTGATCCGATTCTATGAGCGTTACTGTGAGGTCAGGATGCGAACTTTCAGTTAACACCGCGATAACTGCACCGGGGAACCCCGCGCCGCTGCCTAGATCCGCCCATTTCTTCATATTTTGTGGTGCAAGCGAAAGAAGCTGGGCGGAATCCGCGAAGTGCCTGACCCAAAGCGTGTCGAGCGTACCGGGGGACACAAGGTTGATCGTTTTATTCCACTTGCGCAGCAAACTCGCGTAAATTTCCAGCTTCTCGATTGTTTCACGTGAAACATTGAACTGATCAGCGAAGCCGGCGCGCGGGTCGCTCATGCGGTCCGCCTTTGGTTTTGGCGTAGCTTCGCGAGGATAAGCGTCAACGCGGCTGGAGTGACTCCTTCCACCCGGCCCGCTTGACCAAGGGTGCCCGGACGGACAGCAATTAGCTTTTCCCGCAGTTCGTTTGAGAGCCCAGAAAGGTTCTCAAAGTCGAAATCCAGAGGAATTTGGTGCGCCTCGTCCTTCTTCAATGCGACCACATCGCGCTTTTGTCGTTCGATATAGTTTGCGTAGAGCGCGTCTCTTTTGATTTGTTCCTGTATGTCCGGACCGATATCGGCCACCTCGGGTCGTAGCTTTGCTATGTCAGCAAAGCCAACGTCCGCGAATGCCAGCAAATCCAAGCCCGAGCGACGCGCACCGTCTTCCGCAATACGAATTCCAGACTTTGCGGCCTCCGATGCCGTTATTGAAATGGCGTCCAGGGTTGACCTGCCAGACGCCAGTCGGTCCATTTTAGCATCAAAAACGCGCTTTCGCGCCTCCCCAACGCAGCCCAGGGCGGCTCCAATGGGCGTAAGGCGCTGATCCGCGTTGTCTGCGCGAAGAGAAAGACGATATTCGGCGCGTGACGTGAACATACGATAGGGTTCGGTAACGCCGCGCGTGATAAGGTCGTCAATCATAACGCCAATATAGGATGTGTCTCGACCGAAAATGACTGGCTCGAGGCCCAGAGCATGCCCTGCCGCGTTCAGGCCGGCGACGAGCCCTTGCGCTGCGGCCTCCTCATACCCGGTGGTCCCATTGATTTGCCCGGCAAGGTAGAGGCCCTTGATATCCTTCAGCCCCAGTGTGGCATCTAGCGTTCTTGGGTCGACGTAGTCATATTCAATCGCGTAGCCAGGCTGAGCGATCTCAGCCGCCTCAAGTCCACGGATCGAGCGGACATAGGCGTTCTGAACGTCCTCGGGAAGCGACGTTGAAATACCGTTTGGATAGATAAGGTCGCTTGTGAGGCCTTCCGGCTCAAGAAAGATTTGGTGCGAACTCTTCTGCGCGAAACGGACAACCTTGTCTTCGATGGACGGGCAATAGCGCGGACCAACCCCATCAATTTGACCGCCGTACATCGCGGATTTGCTGAGGTTTTCGCGAATTATTGAATGCGTTTTCTCATTTGTATGCGCAATTCCACATGACACCTGCCGAGCGCTGGGCGCGCTTGAAAGAAACGAAAAGAGCACAGGATCTTCGTCGCCAGGCTGAGATTCGAGGATGTCCCAGTTTATGCTTTTAGACCTTAAGCGTGGAGGCGTTCCGGTCTTCAGGCGGCCAAGCGGAAGCTTGAAGCTGTCGATGCGCTCTGCCAGACGCACCGATGGCTTATCACCGATGCGACCGCCCGGCCTGGACTCGTTGCCTATATGGATGACGCCGCGCAAAAAGGTCCCCGTGGTCAAAACGGTTGACGGTGCTGAGATTATGGAACCATCGGCAAGCACGACGCCGGCCACTGTTGGCCCAGACATTGCGAAATCCGTAACCTCCCCTTCAACGATAGATAGGAGTGGGTGTGCTGTCATTTCCGCCAGCATTTCGTATCGGTAGATCGCGCGGTCAGCCTGCGCCCGGGGCCCTTGAACAGCCGGGCCCTTGCGACGGTTTAGCAGGCGGAATTGGATACCCGCCTTATCCGCAACACGCGCCATAACACCGTCAAGGGCGTCTATCTCGCGCACGAGATGGCCTTTTCCAAGCCCACCAATTGCCGGGTTGCACGACATGACGCCAATACCATCGCGCTTGAGCGTCACAAGGACAACGCGGGCGCCGCGGCGTGCCGCCGCATGCGCGGCGTCAGCCCCAGCGTGTCCGCCGCCAACAACGATTACGTCTGTGTCCCAATGTTTCACGTGAAACATCCCTATTTGCCGATACAAAAACTCGAAAAGATCTCGTCTAGGATATGCTCTACATCCACACGTCCGACAAGAGCGTCAAGTGCGCGCACAGCAGATCGCAGATCTTCCGCGATGAACTCTGCGAGCTCCGGAGAAGATGCCAGATGCGCCCTCGCATGGTCGAGAGCGTCTGCCGCGACCTGCATAGCGATGCGGTGGCGGTCCCGAATTGCTATTCCGGACTCAGACGCCCGTGTCTGAAAAACGCCCGCGACGCGAGATAGTAAGGCATCCACCCCAACCCCGCTCACGGCTGATACATGCCCGGCGTCGTTCACGTCAGCCTTTGTAACAAGAACAATATCATCGCCGAAAGGATCCATAGATGGTGGTTCATCCAAGCTTGATAACAAGATGATGCGTAAGTCGGCCGACTTTGCGCGAGCGCGTGCGCGCTCAATCCCAAGCGATTCTACAACGTCCTCGGTGACTCTCAGGCCCGCTGTGTCGAGGAACGTGACTGGCAGGCCCTTGAGATCCATGTGGACTTCGATCACATCGCGTGTGGTTCCGGCAATGTCGGAGGTGATAGCCGCATCTCTGCCCGCCAAAGCGTTCAACAGCGATGACTTTCCAACATTTGGGGGCCCCACGATCGCAACTTCGAAACCGTCCCGGATACGCTCCGCTACAGCAACGCCTGCGATCTCCTTGTTCAGCTCCGCCCAAACTGCACTCAACAAAGCCACAACCTCTGGCGTAACATCAACCGGTACGTCTTCGTCGGCGAAATCAATCGTCGCCTCGATCAAAGCGGCCGCGCGAATAAGTTGAGATCGCCACCCTTCAACCTTCTCCCCCAAAGCGCCGGAGAGGACACGGAGAGCCTGGCGTCTTTGCGCTTCGGTTTCGGCTTCAATGAGATCCGACAGGCCCTCCACTTGGGCAATATCGAGGCGTTCGTTTTCGAGGGCGCGCCGTGTGAACTCGCCAGCCACCGCATGCCGTAGCCCGGAGAGCTTCGAAAGCGCCCGTAGAACGGCGTTGATCGTCGCTGTGGCGCCATGGAGGTGCAGTTCGGCTATGTCTTCTCCCGTGAAGCTGTGGGGGCCGGGGAAAGTTAGAACAAGCGCTTCGTCCAAGACGATGCCTTCGAAACGTAGGGTGCGCAGAACTGCCGTGCGGGGCGACGCTGGTAGAGCGGCAAGCTGCGACACAGCATTAAACGCATCCGGTCCCGAGATGCGGACCACAGCTACGCCAGATTTCCCCCGCGCAGAAGCGACGGCAAATATCGTATCCATCTCATTTAACCTACTGATTTATTTCAGTAAATTACGTGTTCATCGAATCGAAGAAGTCGGCGTTTGTTTTCGTCTGCTTCAACTTAGAGATCAGGAATTCGATCGCGTCTGTGGTGCCCATAGGATTGAGGATACGGCGCAGTACGAATGTTTTGGCCAGATCGCCTTTGTCAACGAGAAGCTCCTCTTTCCGGGTGCCGGACTTGAGAATATCCATCGCTGGATAGACCCGCTTGTCTGCGACTTTGCGATCAAGAACGATTTCGCAGTTGCCGGTACCTTTGAACTCTTCGAAGATGACTTCGTCCATGCGGCTACCCGTGTCGATCAGCGCGGTCGCAATGATCGTGAGTGAGCCGCCTTCTTCGATATTCCGGGCAGCACCAAAGAAACGCTTGGGGCGCTGGAGCGCATTGGCGTCCACTCCCCCTGTCAGAACCTTACCGGAGGACGGCACCACCGTGTTGAAGGCACGGCCCAGACGCGTGATCGAGTCGAGAAGAATAACCACGTCGCGCTTGTGTTCAACCAGACGCTTGGCCTTCTCGATAACCATCTCTGATACCGCTACGTGGCGGGTCGCTGGCTCGTCGAAGGTGGAGGAAACGACTTCGCCCTTCACCGAGCGCTGCATGTCTGTGACTTCTTCAGGACGTTCATCAATCAGAAGTACGATGAGGTAAATCTCGGGATAATTAACCTCGATGGACCTTGCGATGTTCTGCAAAAGGACAGTTTTACCGGTGCGCGGTTGTGCAACGATCAGGCAACGCTGCCCTTTTCCAATCGGGGCGACCAGGTCAATAATCCGCGCGGAGCGGTCTTTGATCGTCGGATCCTCAATCTCCATCTTAAGGCGCTCGTCAGGATAAAGCGGCGTCAGGTTATCAAAGCTGACTTTATGACGGGCCTTCTCGGGATCCTCGAAGTTAATCTTTTCGACCTTAGTGAGCGCAAAGTAGCGTTCGCTGTCGTTCGGGTCCCGGATGACGCCCTCTACGGTATCGCCAGTTCGCAAAGAAAACTGACGAATCATTTCGGGTGAAACATAGATATCGTCCGGCCCCGGCAGGTAGTTCGCCTCGGGGGACCGCAGAAATCCAAAACCGTCCTGAAGGACCTCAAGTACACCGTCTCCGCCAATCACCCATTCTTCATCAGCGCGCTCTTTTAGGATCGAGAACATCATCTCGCCCTTGCGCATCGTAGAAGCGTTTTCGATCTCAAGCTCTTCTGCTATGGAGAGGAGCTCTTTTGGAGATTGGATTTTGAGATCGGCGAGATTCAAACGGTCGGACATGGAAACCTTTCGGACAGGCAGCGGGCCCGCGAATAATTTAAGTGTATGGAAAGCGCAAAAGCGACCAGGACGGCCACAAAGATGATTTAGGGCGTGCCATCGTTTGAGTCAACTGATCTCAGGCAGGCTGCACAATGACCATAATAACAATAATAATCAAAAGCAGCGTCGGGACTTCGTTCATGATGCGATAATGGCGGCCCGGTGTCTCGTTTTTCCCCGCTTCGAATGCTTTCCGGCTTTTGGCACACCAGATATGGAACCAGGTCATCCCAAGCACCGCGAGCATTTTGACCCAAGGCCAGAATTGGGACCAGTCGACACGGTCTGGCGTTGCAACCATGAGGAGCCCAAATGTCCAGGCAGCGATCATTGACGGGGTCATAATGGCTCGTAAAAGACGACGCTCCATCGTCATGAACAGCATATGTGTTTCGCCGGCCTGACCGACGACTTCAGCGTGATAAACAAAGAGGCGTGGTAAATAGAAAAGCCCAGCCATCCAGGCGGTCACTGAAATCACATGAAGGGCCTTCACCCAGGGGTAAATGTTTTGCAGTACCTCGATCATTATTTCTCTTAGCCCGGCCTCTCTTCTATTAATATAGTATAAAGAAAGAAAAGGATGATGTGGATTGTAAGGCCAGTGGATACCGTGGATTATTTTACTGTCCTATGACTTATCCCGCTTCGGATAAATCTTTCGAGGGAAGAAAGAAGCGTGGAAAAGTAAAAAATTAGTGTTTTTTAACAAATATTTAGAGATAAGACGAGAACGAGATTCTGTTGATAACTCTTGGACAGAATCCGTGAACGCATTCTAATCACAGCCAGGATCTTGCCGTTTTGCACAGGGAACAAGATCTGGTAGAATTTCCCGGCACTTGCCAAGGCCGTGGGTAGAATGCGACGAGGGATGAAATCCACAATTCTATACCCACACTCACGCACAGGCTTACCCACATGGCCATTCACATATGACTCATCTGATTCTAGCGTCGGCGTCAGAAATCCGGGCCAAGCTTTTGCGAAATGCCGGGCTTGAAATTGAAACGATTGCTGCACGCGTTGATGAAGACGCGATCAAGGCGTCCTTATTGGCGGAAGACGCGAAGCCTAGGGATGTGGCTGATATGCTTGCGGAAGCGAAAGCGCGCAAAATTGCATCCAAGGGGGCCAGCGGCCTGGTTCTTGGATGTGATCAGGTCCTTGAGTTTGAGGGGCGTGTAGTCTCGAAATCAAAGACGTCCGAAGCCGCCTTGGGTCTTCTCAAGGAGATGCGAGGCAAGCGACACAGTTTGCTGTCGGCCGCCGTGGTCTACGAGGGCGATAAGCCTGTGTGGCGGCATGTCGGGCAAGCTCGGTTGTTGATGCGGGATGCTTCGGATCAGTATCTTAAGGAGTATGTCGCGCGGAATTGGAAAAGCATTCGCCATTCTGTGGGGGGCTATAGGCTAGAAGAAGAGGGTGTGCGGCTGATGAGCCGTATAGAGGGCGATTACTTCACTGTTCTTGGGCTGCCGCTTGTTGAGCTCTTGTCCTATCTGAATTTGCGCGGCACCTTACCCAGATGACAGATCAACGAATACCTCTCGCCGGGGTGATTGGCTCACCGATTGCGCATTCCAAATCGCCGAAGCTGCATAGCTATTGGCTTAACCGTTACGGGCTGAGCGGTTACTATGTACCGATGGACATCGCAGCAGATAGTCTGGAAGAAACGCTGCGGGCGCTGCCGAAAGCTGGCTTTGTCGGGCTGAACGTGACAATTCCCCACAAAGAGCGCGTTTTGGCGATTGCCGACTTGGTGACGGACCGGGCGGCCTTGATGGGAGCAGCCAACACGCTTATTTTCCGCAAAGACGGGAAAATTCACGCGGATAATACTGACGGGTACGGGTTCATCGAAAATCTGCGCCAAGGGGCCCCCGCATGGGATCCGACGTCTGGGCCTGCGGCGGTTATTGGTGCGGGAGGAGCCGCGCGGGCGGTTGTGGCAGCCTTGCTCGATGCGGGAGTGCCCGAGGTTTACCTATCAAATCGAACAAAGACGCGGGCGGAGGCGTTGCGGCAGGAGTTCGGCGTCAAAATCCAAGTGTGCGATTGGGTTCAGGCCGGCAATATGCTTGAGGGGGCCGCAACGGTTGTGAATACGTCATCGCTTGGCATGGTCGGCAAGCCCGAAATGCGGATCCCGCTGGACGGGCTGTCGTCTGATGCGGTTGTCACGGACCTTGTTTATACGCCCCTTGAGACCAAGCTTTTGTCAGAGGCCCGCAAGAAGGGCTGTACGACCGTCGATGGGCTGGGGATGCTGTTGCACCAGGCCGCGCCGGGGTTTGAGCGCTGGTTTGGTGTGCGCCCGGATGTGGATGAGGCCGCGCGGCAAGCGGTGCTGTCGTGAACCGCCCGGTTGTGATTGGGCTGACGGGCTCGATCGGCATGGGGAAATCAACGACATCCCAGATGTTTTATGATGAGGGCATTCCGGTCTGGAGTGCGGATGATGCGGTACATCGGCTGTATGGTTTGGGCGGTGCGGCGGTGAGCCTTATTGCCAAGGTATTCCCGGATGCTGTGCGCGAAGGATCTGTGGATCGTGCAGTTTTGTGCGACAAGATCGCGGCCGAACCGGAGGCGTTGAGCCAAATTGAAGCGATTGTGCATCCACTCGTTGCGGCCGACCGTGCTGACTTTATAGCGAAGGCTGATGCAGGAATTATTTTGGTGGATGTGCCGCTACTTTTTGAAACCGGAGCGGTATCGGATGTTGATTATATTGTTGTTGTATCGACCCTGGAGGCCGATCAGCGAAAGCGGGTTTTGGAGCGTTCTGGGATGACCGAAGAAAAACTTGATCTTATTCTCTCGAAGCAAATGCCCGATTCTGAAAAACGATCGCGAGCGGACTTTGTGATTGAGACGACATCTCTTGAGGCAGCGCGCTTGGCTGTTCAGGATGTTTTGTCGGATATCAAAAACAGGCAGAGAAATGCGTGAGATCGTTCTTGATACTGAAACAACTGGATTTGATCCAAAAACCGGCGACCGGATTGTCGAGATAGGCGCTGTCGAGCTAATGCGACAGGTCCCGACGGGAAACACCTACCACCAATACATCAACCCAGAGCGATCGATGCCGGACGATGCATTCCAAGTGCATGGACTGGGCGACGATTTCCTAAGGGACAAGCCTGTATTCAAGGCAATTGCACAGGACTTCTTGGATTTCATCGGGGACGCGAAGCTGGTGATCCACAACGCGGCGTTCGACATGAAGTTTCTAAACGCAGAGCTTGGCTGGCTAGGCATGCCGACAATCCCATGGGAGCAAGCCGTCGACACTTTGGCTATTGCGCGGAAGAAATTTCCGGGCTCGCCTGCGTCGCTTGATGCGCTTTGTCGTCGGTACGGGATCGACAACGCGGCCCGAACACTTCACGGCGCGCTTTTGGACAGCGAAATTCTTGCGGAAGTCTATCTTGAGATGACCGGAGGGCGGCAGCCGGACTTTGGTCTGTCCACGGCAGAGTCTCATGAGAACTCATCGGCGTCGGTGGTAACAGAGCGCGTGCGCCAGCGTCCCGCGTCCCTGCCCTCGCGCCTGACGGAAGCAGAGAAATCCGCCCACGACGCACTTATTGACGGCATGGGCGAAAAGTCAGTTTGGTCGCGGTTTAGCTGACCTTTGGCGTCTCTGCGTCCGCAGCGGCCTGCGCCTGCTGCTTTTGTAGAACCGTTTGGCGATACAGAGCGATGAAGTCGATATTATCAAGATTCAGGGGCGGAAAGCCACCGTCGCGGGTCATGTCCGACACGATGCGGCGTACGAACGGGAACGTCATGCGCGGGCATTCGATCAGCAAGAACGGATGCAGCTGCTCTTCAGGGATGTTGTCGATCTTGAAGATACCGGAATACTCGATTTCGAGAACGAAAAGCGTTTCCGCACCATTCTTGTTCTTCGATGTAATGTTGTACTTTGAGATTACTTCGAACTGGCCTTCGCCGCGCTTGCGGGCATCGAGCGACACCTGAACTTGAATGTCGGGCTGAACTTCGCCCTCAATCGGTTTTTGCGAAAGAATGTTTTCGAAGGACAGATCGCGAATGTACTGTCCCAGGATTTTCATTTGTGGCGGCGTCGGTGCAGTGGTCGCAGCGCCGTTCTCGTTCTCGGCCATGGAATTCTCCGTTTGACGGTTTTTCAAATCGGACCCCCTTTACCAGAGGGTCAAGGGACCCTCAATGGTGCGTCCAGCCAGAGGGACCTTTTGGGCGGGGAGCATCGAGGTCTTCGTATTCGGCGTCAATCACGCCGGCCTCTTTTGGCGGGCTGGTGCGCGCGCCGTATTCGAAGCTTTGGACGTTGATCCGCGAGCGAACGGCTCGATACACGCCGCCACGGATCCCCGGAACAAGAAGCGCGAAGCCAACCGCATCTGTGAAAAAGCCGGGGGTTAGGAGAAGGGCGCCGGAGAACAGGATCATTGCCCCGTGCGCGAGGGGCTCGGTTGGATCGTTAAGTTCTTCGAAAGATCCGCGAACCTGATTTATGACCGCAAGCCCCTGGCTGCGGACCAGAAATGTGCCCAAAACTGCCGTAATGATCACGATCGCGAGGGTCGGAAATAGTCCGATCAATCCGCCGATCTGGATAAACAGAGCGATTTCAATGAGCGGTACGAGCAAAAATAGCAAAAACAGGCGCATTTGTTTCCCTTCGTCGCAGGGCCGCCGGTAGACGCGGCCCTTCTGTCACCCTACATATGTACTCTGACGCGCCGAAACCCAAGTCCTCGCACTTCGAGAGAAAAAATGAGCTCATCCTTGATCCAACTTCTTGTCCTTGCCGGAATTGCCGTTTTCCTTATTTTGCGGCTTCGCAGCGTGCTTGGCACGCGCGACGGCTTTGAAAAGCCCCCGGTGACCGGGCCAACCCCATCGCGGCGCTCTGGGCGTCCGGAATTTGACGTGATCGAGGGCGGTCCCGACCGTGACATCACCGATCACGTCGAAGACGGTTCGAGCAGCGCAAAAGCGCTGGCCGCCATGAAAATGGCCGAGCCCGGCTTTGGTGTCAGTAGCTTTCTTGAGGGCGCGCGCGGTGCTTACGAGATGATATTGATGGCATTTGAGCGTGGTGATTTGTCCGAAGTGCGCGACTTTCTGGGCGACGAGGTTGCCGAGACGTTTAAAGACGTAATTGATCGCCGCGAGGCCGAGGGCCTGACGATTGATGCAAGCTTCGTGGGTCTTCGTGAAATTGCGCTGAAATCGGCGGAATTTGATCGGGAGACATCCGAGGGTGAGGTGACGATCAAGTTCCTGGCAGAGCTTTCATCGGTTGTAAAAAACCGTGAAGGCGAGATCATCGAGGGCAACCCCAACGAGATCAAACGCCAACGGGATGTCTGGACGTTCTCGCGGAAAATGGGCGCCTCAGATCCCAACTGGCACTTGGTCGCGACCGGCGAGTGATGCGTGGACTTGGTGCAGGGCTTGCGCTCGCATTGATGGTGGGCACTGCTCAAGCCGATACGAAGACATTAAAGTGGTCCGATTTAGACGGCTGGGCGCGCGATGATCTTGTTCTCGCGCGTTCCGTCTTTCTGGAAACCTGCGGTGATCTGGATGCGGACTGGGCGATTGCCTGTAAGGGCGCGGCTGCTACAGGCTCGGCGCGCGCGTTCTTTGAGGCCGCATTTCAGCCGGTTCTGATTGGCGGAAATGAAGACGGGCTTTTTACAGGGTATTATGAGCCTGAGCTGAGGGGATCGCGCAACCAAACCGGCGCGTATCAATATCCCCTGCACCGGATTCCTGACGATATCCCGCGCGGCGCGCCTTGGCTATCACGGCAAGAGATTGAGACCTCGGGTGTTTTGGCCGGGCGTGGTTTGGAAATTGTATGGTTGGCCGATCCGGTTGAGAAATTTTTCCTTCAGGTGCAGGGCTCGGGCCGCATTCGTCTTGAGGACGAAAGCGTGGTTCGCGTTGGCTTTGGTGGCAGGAACGGCCATTCCTACCGGTCTGTCGGACGAGAAATGATTCGTCTTGGCATTTTTGAGGAACATGAGGCGTCAGCGCAGCGGATAAAGAGATGGGTGCGGGCAAATCCCCATAAGGGGCTGAAAATGCTTTGGCACAACCCCTCGTATATTTTCTTTCGCGAGATTGAAGGGCTGCACTATAGCAAAGGCCCGCTTGGGGCGATGAACCGGCCCATTACGGCCGGACGCTCGATTGCGATTGATCCCGATATTGTTCCGCTGGGCGCGCCGGTATGGCTTGAGAAAGACGGCGCAGAGCCTCTTCGCCGACTTATGGTCGCGCAAGATACCGGGTCGGCGATTGCAGGGGCGCAGAGGGCGGATATATTTTATGGGTCGGGGGATGAGGCGGGCGAAATTGCTGGCCGCATTCGGGATTCTGGTCGGATGATTGTTTTGTTGCCGTCTCAGCGTGCTCGCGCATTGGCGAGGAATTGAGCCGTGAAGCGGCGGTCGCCACGGGGACTTAACCCTGAGGAAAAAGACCTTTGGGAGAGGGTTGCGCGGACCGCGCGTCCGCTTGAGGGGCGGGATATGAAGCCTGTTTTGATCGTGCCGAAGGCAAAGAAGAAACCGGCGAGAGCGCCGGAGCGAAAGACGATTTCTCCTTTTGAGCTCGGGTCTGCAGGCACGGCAGTATCCCAAAACCACAGGCTTGCCCCTTCGGTTGGTGCGTCGCTTGATACGGCCCCCTTACGGATGGATCAAAAAACGTTTGGGCGAATGAAGCGCGGAAAGACCAAACCCGAGGCGCGGATCGATTTGCACGGGATGCGGCTTTCTGAGGCGCATGGAGCATTGAACGCATTTATTCACACGTCACATGCACGCGGCCGCCGTTTGGTTTTGGTCATTACCGGCAAAGGGCGCGTCACGAATGATGACGGCCCAATCCCGGTGCGTGCTGGCGTTTTGCGGCATCAGGTGCCGGACTGGCTGTCGCGTCCGCCCTTGGGCGCGTTGGTTTTACAGGTATCAGAAGCGCATCAACGGCATGGCGGTGGTGGCGCCTATTATGTCTATTTACGCCGCACCTAGGGCTTTCGTCGCGCGCTTCAGGGCGATCCACACCAAAATGTTCGCTATGAAGAAATACGCGGCAATCCCGAGCATCTGGTCGGGGAACGAGTAGCCGAAATCAATGAGCATGCCCGTAATGCCGGGGCCGATGGCTGAGCCAAACACCATTATGCTTGTAGAAACGGCCTTGATCGAACCGATGTGTCGGGTCCCAAAGAATTCTGCCCAGAATGTTGTGATTACGGTTGTCTGAACGCCCATCCCAATCCCGAAGAAAACGAATGACACGGAGGCCGCGGGGAGTGTCTTGGCGAAGGCGAGCAGGATGAAGCCGACCATCCACGGGAAAAGATAAACACGCATAATGCGTCCCGAGCCGACCCGGTCAATAAGCTGGCCCGCTGTTAGCGTCACGGTGATCGAGACGATGGTCAAAAGCGGGATCAATGCGAGATAGTCAAGAAGCGGCCAGCCCTTCACGCTTGCGATATGAACTTGCTGGAAAAAGAGGGCCGTACCCCATGACGGGGGGCCGAGAAGCATTGGCAGGATAAGCCAGAAAATGGGGGACTTCAGGACCTCCGGACGGGTCCAGTGCCGGTTATCCATGCCGGTCGTGGTGGCCGCGGCGGCAAGGGACTGGGGGGTGCGCTCAGCGGCCAGAAGACGAAGGATAACGGGGAAGGTTGCAAGCATAGCAATGGCGGCTATGACCCATATCCAGCGCCAGTCCATAAACACAAAGAGGACGGCGATGATCACAGGCAGAACCGCTTGGCCCACGGCAAATCCCATGGCAGAAATTGAGAGTGCTAAGCCGCGACGTCCGGCGAACCAGCGAGCCATCGAGACGGAGGCAAACTGGCTCATCATGCCCTGCCCTAACAAGCGGAGCAGGAAGATGATGACGATCAGCCCAACAAGCGTCGAGTTGGCGGCCATTGCAAGACAGACAAGCGCGAGGCCGGGAATGACGCCCCATGCCAGCGTGCGAACCCTATAGCTATCGGTCAGCGCACCGGCCCAGAACATCACGATGGCCGAAGCTGTGGTCGAGACGGTGTAGATACCGCCCCATTGTCCGTCAGTGAGGTTGTAGGCGGCCATGACCTGAGCTGCGAAGAGAGCGATGAAATAGGTTTGGCCGTAGGAAGACGAGAACGTCAGAAGGACTCCGGCGGACAACGGGCGGCGGTTTTCGCGCAAGAAAGATGCGAGAGACATGCTGGGTGTTTCTGCCTGTTTCTGGAGAATGAAAAGTGTTGAATGTGCAAGGTCTGGTGTGTTGGGCGCGGCCTCCGCAGCGCAATGTGAGGCCTGGCTTTAAGAAAAAAGGATTTTGGACAGGACAGGATGTCGGTGTCGCGTCGGTATTCAGGGGATAGCGGCGCGAGCGGCCGCTCTGTGAAGGGCGGCTTAGCGACCGAAGCGGTGGACCAAGGACGTTGATCGCCAGGCCAGTCACCAAAAGAGCGGCGGCAAGGAATTTCCAGAATCGGAGCGACCCTCAAAGGACGAGGGTGGATAAAAAAGGGCCGACAACGGCGACCAGAAGCGCGAAGGGTATGACTGTTGCGGAGGAGAATTGCGCCAATCGCGAGCTCCCGATGGTGACGCTAAGCCAGGCGCTGACATAGATGATATAGGCAAGGTCTGCGACCCCCAGTGGCTGGATGCTTGAAAAGGACGCAATCATCGGCACCGGTCCTTAGGCGGCAATAGACAGCGCCAAAAGCGGAGGAAGTGTGACGAAACACCCCCAGACCACACCCGTCAGCATATCTTTAGGCCAGCCCTGCCCAGATCAGCTGAAAAACCGACGGCCTTTCCCCAAGAAAGAGAATCGCAAGTGCGATTGTGATGAAGGCGTGGACTGAAAGGATGAGGGACGTGAGGCCTGCGTACACGGTACTGAAGGGGAAACCGAGGTGTCCGATGAACATAAACGGTCCGAAGAGAACCAACCTCCGGAGGGGGGTTTTGGGCGGCTTAATGACGAGCAACGCAGGGAATGCAGCGAAAAAGAAACACAGCGCCGTGGCCAAAAGCGGGCGCAAATCGCGCAAAAGGCCTTCGATTGCGACCTAGGCGGTGGCCCAGATAGCAGCGACAAAGAACACTACGAGGATATGCGGGGGCATTATATCAGGACACAACGCTGCGGTTAGAGGATTGAGAAGGCTATCGGCCGGATTGTCGCATCAGGAAAACCAAAGGCTTTGCGTAGCCGCGTCACGAAATTGGAAGGGGAGACCAGACGTCAAGGATCAGCGCGCAATGGTCGGGGACTTCAGGTGAATAGAACGCTTTAAAACCGCCAATTTTTATCTTCTCGCTCACCAATAGGTAGTCCGCGAAGCGACCGGACTTTTTGTAAACCGCGATGCGTGTGCCGCTGAAGCCGTGCGCGGTGACGAGGTCATACAGGCGAGCCTCGGCGAGAATGTCGAGCGCATTGCTATCTTGTTCGACGTTGAAATCTCCGCAGACGACTAAGGCATCATTTGCCTCGGCGACGCTGGTTGCGAGGCCTATCAGGCGGTTGGCCTGCACCATTCTTTCCGCGGTATCGCTTTTTTGCGGCAAGGTCGCGTAATCCGTGCATGCGGGCGATGGCGACGGACGCGTTGAGCGCAAAGTCGTGGAGGCGGAGGGTGTGTGCGGATCGGACCCGCGGCAGATCACCTTACCCGCCTGATGAGAATGCCTTGAACACGAACGATTGGCGCTGGGCGATTATGCGAAGCGATATATGGATGAAGGTTGCGAGGCCCCCTTGGGAGGGGCTCTGACGTTTTCGTCCCAAAGGACGCCCTGGGCGGCCGGGCAGAAAATGACAACGTGATTGGGCAGCGCTGCGGCGAAACCGGGGAAGAGGGTGGCGCGCTGCGCTAAGGCGTGGGTGCCATCGCGGTAGGTCAGCCAGTTTTGCCAGTTTCCGGGGAGCGCACGACGTCTTGCGGGCAGAGGATGAGCCGGTCTTGAAGGTTGCCGCCCCATCCGTCGAAACACATGATTGGCATTTAGAGAACGTAGCGGCTTATATCCGCGTTAGCGGTGAGTTCGCCGAGGTTCTTGTCTACGAAGGACGCATCGACGGTGACGCTTTCACCACCGCGATCAGGGGCGTTGAAGCTAAGCTCTTCAAAGACGCGCTCGAGGACGGTGTAGAGGCGGCGTGCGCCGATGTTTTCGATCGACTGGTTTACGTCGGCTGCGATTTTTGCAAGCGCGGCAATGCCATCGTCGGTGAACGTGACGGTGACGCCCTCGGTGCCCATGAGGGCGGTGTATTGCAGGGTCAGCGCGTTGTCGGTTTCAGTGAGGATGCGGACGAAATCTTCTTCGGTGAGCGCGCGCAGGGTGACACGGATTGGCAGCCGGCCCTGAAGTTCAGGGAGAAGGTCGGATGGCTTGGCGATATGGAAGGCGCCGGATGCGATGAAGAGGATGTGGTCGGTTTTGACAGGTCCGTATTTCGTGCTGACGGTTGTGCCTTCTATCAGGGGCAAGAGGTCGCGCTGGACGCCTTCTCGGGAAACATCGGCACCGCGCGCATCAGCGCGCGCGGTCACTTTGTCGATCTCATCAAGGAAGACAATCCCGTTTTGCTGAACCGCTTCAAGCGCTTGCTTCGTGACAGTTTCGTCGTCGAGAAGCTTATCAGCCTCCTCGCCGACAAGGATCTCGTAGCTTTGCGATACAGTCATTCGCTTCTTCACGGTCCGGCCGCCGAGGCCTTTGCCGAAAAGGGCGCCGAGATCCATACCTCCGCCCTGCCCTTGCGGCATGCCGGGGATTTCCATGCCCTGAAATGGATTGGATTGGTCGCGGAGCTGAAGCTCGATTATGGTGTCGTCCAGCTCACCGCGTTTGAGTTTATCGCGAAACATCTGGAGCGTTTGCTCGCGGGCGTTTTCGCCTGCAATGGCGGCGATGACGCGGGCTTCCGCAGCCTCGTGGGCGTTTGCCTTAACTTCATCCCGCATCAGGTCACGGGTCATGGTGATGGCGGCCTCGACAAGGTCTCGGATAATCTGCTCGACATCACGGCCGACGTAACCAACTTCGGTGAACTTAGTGGCCTCGACTTTAAGGAACGGCGCCTTCGTGAGCTTGGCAAGGCGGCGGGAGATCTCGGTTTTGCCGACGCCCGTGGGGCCGATCATCAGGATATTCTTCGGATAAACTTCGTCGCGAAGATCATCGCCAAGCTGCTTGCGGCGCCAGCGATTGCGCAGGGCGACGGCGACAGCGCGTTTCGCGTCACTTTGGCCGATGATGTAGCGGTCGAGCTCGGAGACGATCTCGCGGGGGGTCAGGTCGGTCATTTGGGCAGGCTTTCCACGGTCAGGTTGCCGTTGGTGTAAACGCAGATGTCAGAGGCGATCGCCATGGCTTTGCGGGCGATGGTTTCGGCGTTCATGTCGCTATCCATGAGGGCGCGGCCGGCGGCCAGCGCATAGTTCCCGCCGGAACCGATGGCGGTGACGTCGTGTTCGGGTTCAAGCACGTCCCCTGCCCCGGTCACGACGTAAAGCTCAGTTCCGTCGGTGACGATGAGCATCGCCTCGAGTTTCTGGAGGTATTTGTCTGTACGCCAGTCTTTAGCAAGCTCGACCGCGGCACGCTGAAGCTGGCCGGGTGTTGCTTCAAGCTTGACTTCGAGGCGCTCTAGAAGCGTGAAGGCGTCGGCAGTGGATCCGGCGAATCCGGCGATGATGTCGTAGCCGCCAGGGCTGAGTTTGCGGACCTTCTTGGCGGTTCCCTTGATGACGGTCTGGCCAAGGCTGACCTGGCCGTCACCCGCGATGACGACTTCGCCGCCCTTACGGACGCCGATTATCGTGGTGCCATGCCAGCCGGGGAATTGGTCGTCGGCCATGGGTGCCTCCTGCCTGTCGAGTTCGAATGTATATGATTGCCTGGTGCGGGGACTGCAAGGTTTTGGGGCCTTGCTGGAGTATTTGGATGGGTAAGCCATGAAAAAGGCCGCCTGACTGGGCGGCCTGGTTCGATGGCTTTGTCGTAGGCTCAGACTGACTCGTCGATCCAGCTCTTTAAGGCTGCCTTAGGGGCTGCGCCGGTTTTGTTCGAGACGACTTCGCCGTTTTTGAACAGAAAAAGCGCTGGAATGCCGCGAACGCCAAGCTGTGCGGGCGAGTTCGGGTTTTCATCGACGTTCACCTTGGCGATTTTGATGTTACCGCCATATTCCTCGGATAGCTCTTCCAGAGCCGGGCCGATCATCTTGCAAGGACCGCACCATTCGGCCCAAAAGTCTACAACAACCGGGACGTCCGACTGGCGGACCTCGGCGTCGAATGTATCGTCTGTGACGGCGATGGTAGCCATGTCTGTCTCCTTGGCAGCAGGTAAGGGTGCGAACCTAAGAAGCCTTGTGGCCGAGGTCAAGATGTAGTGGCGCGTGCAAGGGATTGCCTCACGATGCCGTGTGGGAGGTCCATAAGTAACGGGGCCGCTGTCCAGAGGATCGCAAGGTCGATCTGGCGATCTGGATAGATCTGCTCAAGGGCCTCAAGGTAGGCGGCCATCTGCCGAAGCAGACCTTCGGGCGTGTCTTCTGGCGTATTTGGGATGCCTCGATTGGTTTTGAAGTCGACAGCGAGAACGCGATCCGGAGTGATGACGAGACGATCAATGGTGCCGCCGAGGGCGCGATCCAAAGTTGGGAGCTGGGCGGTCACGTCGACCTCGGGCAGTGTCGTGTCGGCGAAGATTTCGGGGAAAGCCCGCATGGCTTGGCGGGCTTCGTCGAGGAGGCCGGTAGGATCGGCGACGTCTGGCAGAAGTTGGCGGGTGGCGGCATTCCAGCTATCTTCCGGAATCTGCGGCAATGTTTCGAGCAGGAGGTGGATGTGCGTCCCTCGCTGCATCGCGGCTTCTGTATCCGCTTCGTCGCTGTCACCGGCAATGACTTTGGCGCCACCGAGATCGCTTGGAGTAATGGGATTTGCGTGTGCGGCCGGCGTATTCACGGGGGTATGATAAACCGGTGACACCAAGGTGTCGTTGGTCTCTATATAGGGACTTTTAGCCATTTTATGTAAGGGCCACACCCCATGTTCGAGGCGAAGTATCTCTGAGCCATCGCTGTCTTTTGTGCGGCTTGCGCCCGCCGCAATGAGACCGTCCTTGACTGTTTGGTGCCAGCGGTTGTCGCCTTCGCCATGGCTTTTTTCGACGCCGCCGACAATGAGCCAGCTTTTGGCGCGGGTCATTGCAACGTAGAGGAGACGCTGCCTCTCTTCGGCGTCGGCTGCCTTTTGGATGTCCTTCGCGACCCTAACTGAATCGGGCGCAAGGTCTTGTGAAACGTTCCAGATTGGCATGTCAGAAGAGTCGGTAAGGAATGTGCCCCTGGAAATGCGGTCGTCCCGCATGGTGTCCGGCAAGATCACAATTGGCGCTTCGAGGCCTTTCGCGCCATGGACAGTCATTACCCGAATGAGGCCTCCGGAGGTGTCAGATTGACGCTTTATCTCAACATCATTTGCGCTGGCGCAGACGAGAAAGCCAGTAAGGCTTGGCACGCCCTTTTGTTCGTAGGCAAGCGCCTGATTGAGCAACTCGTTGATGCCGTCTTCCGCTTCGGGGCCGAGGCGGGCCATCAGAGCCTTTCGGCCGCCGTGCCGGGTCAGGATAAGTTCGAGAAGTTCGAATGGGCGTTGAAAGTCCGCGTCCTTGCGTAGCTGATCCAGCCGGGAGTGGGTGTTTGGGTGGTCTTCTTTGCGTTCACGCAAGGCTTGCCAAAGGTAGCCTTTACGCGGGTGGGCGAGGGTGTAGAGGTCTTGCTCGCTCCAGCTGAAAAGGGGCGAACGCAGTGCAGTCGCAAGAGCGAGGTCGTCCTCTGGGAGGGCAAGGAACGACAAGAGGGACAACAAATCGCGCACCGCAAGCTCTGCGCTGACCTTAAGGCGATCAGCTCCGGCGATTGGGAGGTTGGCGAGCTTGCAAGCGGAAATTATGTTGTCAAAAAGTGCGCCGCGGCCCTGGACGAGGATTAGGACGTCACCCGCTGTGGCCGGGCGAATATTGCCACTTTCATCTTGTATAGAGACTGTTTCTGTAAGATCCTTGATCTTGATCGCGATACGCTCCGCAAGCTTAACGGTCGGTGAGTCAGACGAGAGACGGTCGACTGGATCATGCCATGAAAGGTCTTCGGGCTTGTCTGGAAGGGGCTGGAGATCCCAAAGATCGACGCGGCCAGGGAAGTCTGCATTAAACGCTTTGTGTTCAACTTTGCTGCCAAGCCCGTCGGAGGCTGTTTGAAATGTCGCATCGACAGCGCGAAGGATCGCGGGGGAAGAGCGGAAGGAATAGACGAGATCTTCGCGGGCAAGCTGACCAGCGTTCTTAAGCTTCTCGGCGAACTCTTCGGCAGTTGTGTCGAAGCGCTGAGCGTCAGCGCCCTGGAAGCTATAAATTGACTGCTTTTTATCGCCGACGACGAAGATTGTCCTGGGCCGGTCGGCGTGCGCGCCCTCGCCAGCAGTGATTTCTGCGGAAAGCGCTTTGATGACCTGCCATTGAGCGGGGCTCGTGTCTTGCGCCTCGTCGACGAGAATGTGGTCGATGCCGCCGTCCAGGCGGTAAAGGACCCATGCGAGACCTTCGTCGGCGAGAAGATCACGGGCCTTGGTGATGAGGTCGTCAAAATCGAGGACTCCGCGCGCGTTTTTCTCGGCGGTGTAAGCCGGAATGAGGTCGGCCGCGAAGGCGTGGAGAGCGTGGGTTTTTCCAGCGGCCTCGAAGGCGACCCGCGCGGGTCGCCTGACTTCCAGCGCTTCCATGATGGATTGGAATCGCGCGCCATGTGGGGCGAAGGGACCGTTTCGAAAGTCCTTGGTTGGGAGGCTGGTTGTTTTGGCTGTGAAGGGCGCCTTGGTTTTCGCGCCGGATAGCAGCTTGTCTTCGAGGACAGCAATCGATTCATAACACGGTTTCTCGGCTAGCCCTGCAAGCCAGAGACCTAGGGTCGTGTCGGTTGGCTTTTCGGCTTGGGCGAGGAGCGGCGCGAGGGACTTCAGGAAGTCCCAATCGCCAGGCGAAATTGTTGCGTCGAGAATGCCTTGTGGTGTGGCTGTCGGGTCCGCGCCCAGATGCGCAAAGATATCGGATCGCGTTGGTGCGGGCGCGTTGGCAGGCAGGAAGTTCTCGCTTGCTCCAGCAATGGAGACAGCGAGATCAACGAGAGATTCGCCTGCAAAGTGCCGTGTTAGAGCCGGTATTGATGGGAGTTTGTTTTCAGCAAGCGCGTCAAGGACGTCTAAAAAGATTTCGTTGCGGCCAATGTCGTCAAGTTCGCGGAACTGCGGCGAGACACCGGCTTCGACTGGAAATTGCCGCAAAAGTGCTGCACAAAACGAGTGGATTGTTTGGATCTTGAGGCCGCCGGGAGTTTCGATTGCGCGGGCGAAAAGAGTGCGGGCACGGTCGAGGCTTGGGGGCGCGTCTTCTCCCAGCTCGGCAAGGCCAGCGCGCAATGCGTCGTCGTCCAGCATCGACCATTCGCCGAGACGCTTGAACAGACGGTTCTGCATCTCCGTGGCGGCGGCTTTGGTGTAGGTCAGGCAAAGAATGCTTTGCGGGTTGGTGCCGTGCAACAGCAGGCGCGCAACACGATCGGTCAGAACGCGGGTTTTGCCGGAACCTGCGTTGGCGGAGAGCCATGTCGAGGCGTTTGGGTCGGCTGCGGTGTTCTGGGCAATTGAGGCTGGGGTCAACGGTTTCATTTTAGGATCACCTTTTTGGGATCCTGCGTTTCGTCCCATTCACCAAAACGTGCGAGATGGTCGAAATCGCCACTAAAGCGGACGCGCTCCATCGCGCGGCGGGACATGTAGCCTTGGGCTTCCTGATGGAAGTGGTTGAGAAGTTGGCGAAGCTCGGCCTCGATTGTGACGGTGCGATAGTCGATCTCTTCGGACCGCGCGGCTTTGTAGTAATCCAGCGGCACGCCTGTTTGCTTCAATGCGCGATTTAGTCCGATGTGATCAACGCGGGCCACAGCTGTGGCGGGGATGTCTCCAAATGCGCCATGTTCAGCCATCACAGCTTCGACGAGAAGTTGACGTTTATAGTAGCGCATTTCCTTCTCGCTTGGGGGAGAGCCAGTCTTGTAGTCGTAAATCACAAGCCGGCCGTCGGAGCGTCGATCAATGCGATCCGCCTTGCCGCGCAGTCGAAAGGGCGAGCCAGGGAGGGCGACGGTCCCTTCAATTTCCTGGCCCAAAGGCGTGGCGTCCTGTTGGCGGCGCGCTTCGTCGGCGATGAACTGATCCGCAATGGCCGAAAGATGTCCCAGCCATTGCGCGCGGACCGAGGGCCAGGGAACGCTGGCTGCCAGTTCAGCTTGCGCGATTTCAAGGAAACGCTGGGCGTCGGTTTCTGGGCCTGAGAGGGGGGCGGAGGTGAGAAAGGTTTCGGCAATACTGTGAAAGACTGTGCCGCGCATTGCCGCGTTCGGTTCGGGGCGAAGCGGCTGTAGAGCCTTAAGTTGAAGGGTATAGCGCGCGTAGATGGCGTAAGGATCGCGGATCAGCTTTTCGATGTCGGTGACTGTATAGGACAGTGTTCTTGCGCTGAGGGGCGGCGCAGGGGCTGGGCGGATTGCGGGCGCGGGGGCGGCTTCAGGTGTGTCAAGTTGGGTGGCGATCTGAAGGTAGCGCGCGCCGCGAGCGCGCATTTCGGCGATAGGTGTACCGGGCGCTTCGCCGGACAGCCCGCTTAACAGGTTCGTCAGGCGATTGAGCCATCGCGCGGGAACAGTTTCAGCGTCCTCATCGCGCCGCGCGCGCGAAATGATCACCCGGGGGGCGGCGATGGCCTGTTGGTAGTCATGGGCCGAGAGGCCAATCTCACGCTCTGGTGACAATAGACCTGCTTGCCTGCGCATTTTGCGCGACAGCCACGGGTCGGGATCGGGGCGTGCGGGCCAGACGCCTTCGTTGAGGCCGCCAAGAATGGCAAGATCAACACCCATGACACGCGCCTCAAGAGTGCCCCAAACGACAACGTTTGGATGCGAAGCGTCCGTGGCGCGTGTGTTTCCGCTGGCGAGAGTTTTCTCGAAAAGGGCGCGGTAGTCAGGAAGGCTTAAGGGCGTTTCCGCGATCTTAGGGTCCTGGAGCGAAACGAGTGCCTGACGCGTGTCGCGGCCGGCCTCTTTTTCCCAAAGCTCGCCCGTCCCGGTTCCGTCCGGGCCTTGCGCAATGCGTTCTGCAAGCATGATATGCGTCGTGATGGCGGCACCCAAAGTCTCATCGGGGGGTTTGGCCAGATCGCGGAGAATGGTCTTGAGCCATGCCGCCCAGTTTGTGAACTCTGGCTTCTTTTCCGGGAGAGTAAAGGCATCGAGCGTTTCGGCTGTAATAGCCACCTCCCCCTCGCGCCTCAGGAACAGCTCAAACTCACGCGTGGCGCGCAGGTGCTCGCCACGATCAGTTCCGTCGGTTCGCGTAATCGGATGCTTCAGCAGTGCGATGATGTCTTCAGCGCCAGGGCTTTCCTTTAAAAGGATCGCGACGTGCCGTAGGAATCGACCTGGTGGCGTGAGCGATAATGGGCGCCCGGCGCTGTCATCGGGAATGATGTTCCAGCGGGTGAGTGCTGCTGCGACACGACGCCCAAGGGTCCGGTCGGGTGTGATCAGAGCCGCCGTCTCGCCGTTCTCGACGGCTTCGCGCAACGCAACGGCAATCGCGAGCGCTTCGTCGCGGGGCTGGGGCGCTTCGATCAACGACAGACCTCTTGTCGCGGAGCCTAGATCGCCAAGCTTTGGACCTTCGGCGCGCCATTGGCTTGTCACGGGGGCAGGGCGCAAGGACAGAGAAATGAGCTTGTTTCGGAGGGGGTCGGGAGAGCGACTGGTCCAGATTGGGATCTCGGTTTTTGGATTGAGATCAAGCGCTTTGGCGAGCGTTGCGAACCGGTACTGGGGGTGATCCTCAAGACTGAAGTCTTCGGTGTCTGTCAACGTTGTCCACACGTCCTCTGGAAGATCAGGGTCATAGCCGGGCAGGACGACCGCGCCCTGAGGGAGCCGGGCGACGGCGGTCATGAGGTCGAATGTGGTGCCGCGCGAGCCGGTGGAGCCGACGAGTAGCACAGGCGTTTCCAGCGGCCGCGCGGCCCAGCGATCAATGAGGACTTCGGTGGCCGCACGAAGTCGGGCGTCGGGGTCAGCTTGCGTCGTGCCGCTTAGGTTGATGTAGCGCTGTACAATGCTGAGAAAGTCGAGACTGCGGCGCCAATGGTGGGACTCGTCCCGAACTTCGAGTGAGAGGAGCGTTTCTGGATCGACGGCTTCTCCGTGGAGCTCGTCGAGAAGAGCGGCGAGACTGTCGGCAAGGTCGAACAGCGCGCTTTTGGGCGCGGGCGGGTCGGGCGCATCCAGGAGCGGCTTAATCAAGCGGGCGAGCTCCAGGGTGCGGTGCAGTTTGGAGGTTGCGGTGGGAAGCGGTGCGCCGGGAACAAGGCGGTCAATTGCGGTGAGAGGGGTAATGCGGGGCAGCAAGCGCGCCGTACCGTCCGAAAAGAGGTCAATCAGACGGCGGCGCATCCGTTCGGTGTTAACGATGATGTGAAGGCGGGCGAGGGCGTCGGGCGGCTGATCGCGATATGCCTTAAGGCAGCGATCGACGATATCGGCGGGGAAATCCACGCCGAGCGGTACACCGAAGAGGCGGGGCTTCTGGGCTGACTCAAACACCAGAAGCCTCGTTTGCCCTTGATAGAGCCGCTTTTGTACCGATGTCAGTCCAGCGACCGGGGTAGATCGTGGCGTGGAGATCGCCTGTTTCGGCAAGATGATCCCAGTAGGCGTTAAGCGAGAAGACACGATCAGGGATCGCGGTGAGGCGTTCGGTCCGGATGAGTTGCGCACCGGTGTAGACCATATCGCCACTGCGAGTGAGACGCGTCCCGCACAGACTGAAATCACCCTCTGCCGTCCGATTGATGGCGCGCTCAGGGGGAACGACCAGGAGCAACGCTTGCATGTCAGCCTGCCAGCTTTCTATGAGATGGATCAGCGGGTTGGGGCCGGACCAGTCACAGTCTGGATTAATCGTCAGGGTTGGCGAGCCAATATGACCGAGTGCGGCCTTGAGGCCTCCGCCGGTATCGAGGATGTCGGGGGCTTCATGCAGAACCGTGACGCCTCTGCTTTCCAGATGTGGGGCAATGGCCTCGTGCCGATAGTGTGTGTTTGCATAAATCGTCTCTATTCCTGCAATTTTTGCCAAATCTAGGGTGTGGTCAATCATTGGCTTGCCGCGCAGAGGGAGCATCGGCTTGGGCGTGTCGTGTGTCAGGTCTCCCATCCGCGTGCCGAAGCCAGCCGCGAAGATCATAAGCGTGATGTCAGTGGGCATCATAGGGCCAGGCTTTCGATCATCCGGGCGTCGGGCGCTGGCAGCGCGGCGGTGAGATCCCCTGCGAAAGGGGCGAGAGACGGGTGGGAGCAGCACTCACTGAGATACCCGTAGACACGGGGTAGAGCCTTGAGGTGCTGGGTTTTCCCGTCGCGTCGCGCGGCACGGGCGAAAATGCCGAGAATGCGAAGATTGCGCTGGGCGCCAAAAGCCGAGAACGCCTCGGTGAGGGCCTCGACGCTGTCGCCTGTGCGGTAGGCGTAGACTGCAATCATCTCGCGACGCAAGCTCGGAGCAACATCGGTGCGGGCGTCTGTCAGAAGGGACATTAAGTCATAGGCGGGATGCGTGAGGAAAGCGTCCTGATAATCAAGAAGTCCGGGCTTGCGAGCGTTCGTTCTCTCGGGGAGCCAGATTATGTTGTCGGCATGGAAATCGCGCAGGCTAACGGTGGCCGGCGCGCGCAGCACTTTCTCCAAAACAGTCTCTAAACCGGCACGAAATGCGTCTAGGCCGGATGTATTTGCTGCCGGATACCAAATGTCGACCAGCTTGGTAGCTTCGCAAAACACACGGGCGGAGGGTGTTGCAAGGCTTGGCGGCGGCGCGTTTCTGATGGTGATCAGCGTATCGAGGAGTGTGTCGTATCGGGGCATTTGGCAGGTCGGATCTTGTGCAATCAGCGTTGTGAGCTGGGCATTTCCGAAGTCTTCCAGAAGGATGAGGCCAGCGGCGGTGTCGGCTGCAAATATCTCGGGCGCGGACAGGCCCTGAGCGCGGAGCCATTCGGTCATCTTGAGGAAGTCGGACAGCGACGTGTCGATAGCAGGGCCGCACTCCATCAGAATTGAGGAGGCACTGCCTTTCGAGAGCCGCGTATACTGGCGGATCGAAAGGTCTCCTGCGACGGGGGAGTGCGCGGCGTCAGCCCAGCCTGCGCTGGCAAGGAATGAGTCGCGCTTGTTAGGCATTCTCTGCACCGAGAATGGACAGACGCGGGTCGTCCCACGACGCAGTAAGGGTGCGGCCATCTCCGTCCATAGCCAGTGTTATCCGCAGGGCGTCTTTTGGCGCGAGACTTCCGAGGCGATCGGGCCATTCGATTAGAGTGATTGCCGTTTCGCGCGCGTCGTCTAGCCCAAGCTCGATGATTT